>CAZPEK010000180.1:0-7432 GCA_964585555.1 uncultured Leptospirales bacterium
AAAACCGTTATTCCACAAATCAAGCTTTCGTCTAACGCCTCGAGGGTCAGATCTTCACGTGCTATTCTGTCTTTTATGCACAAAAGCTTATAAACCTGCTCCAGTCCACAAAGTCGACCGGTCGACTTTGTGGACTGGAGCAGGGTTATAAATTGTCATACAATATACCGGCCGGTGCCCGGGCTGTTTGTATTATATATGCCTCCTGGGAATTAAAATTCAAATACTTTTTTCACCTCTTCTCGAAATTATGGAGAGAGACATTTCAGTGGGCAAGCTCCCCGGCATGATAGGAGCTCCGCACCAGGGGGCCGGACATCACTTTACGAAAGCCCGTCTCAAGAGCCTTCTTCCGTATCTCTTCAAACTCATCGGGGTGATAATACTTTACAACCGGGAAGCCATCTCGGGTTGACTGAAGGTACTGCCCCACGGTAAGCATGGAGCACCCTGCCCCGCGAAGATCATCGAGGGTTTTATAAATATCTTCTGTTGATTCACCAAAACCGATCATAAGCCCTGACTTTGCCGGCAGGCCCGCATCAGCCGCCGCTTTTAATATCTCAAGGGATATATCGTAGTTACCCATGGGCCGAAGCTCCCGGTACAAGCTGCCCGCCACCTCGATGTTGTGGTTCAGTACATCAGGCCGGGCATCGATGACCAGCTGAAGGTTTTCCCGCCATGAGGGCATAAAATCAGGCACCAGCACTTCAATTTCGCATAACGGGCTTCGATCCCGTATTTTTCCGATAAGCTCTGCGTATATTCCGGCACCCCCATCGGGCAAATCATCACGGGTCACCGAGGTGATTACCGCATAGGTAAGGCCGAGTTTTTCAACGGCCCGGGCAATCTTTTCAGGTTCAGCGACGGCAACCGGACCTGGTGTTCCCTGGTTTACTGCGCAGTAGCGGCAGTTTCGGGTACAGGTATCTCCCAGAATCAGAAAGGTCGCCGTTCCCCGGCTGAAACACTCGCCGATATTGGGACATCCCGCCTCGGTGCAGACCGTGTGGAGCCCCTCTTCTTTGATGATCCCCCTGACCCGGACATAGTCTTTCCCCCCGGGCATGGAAAAACGAATCCAGGGGGGTTTTCTCAGGTAGGGTTTTTTTATTCCTTCGTCCATTTCAATACCGGTTTACGGGCCGCGGTTACCGCATCAACCTTTTTGAAGGCAAGGTTATGGGGTGCACCGGTGACCAGTTCAGGATTTTTTTCCGCTTCCTCTTTAATTTTCAGCATTGTATCGACAAAGGTATCAAGGGTCTCAAGGCTTTCTGTTTCTGTCGGCTCTATCATCATCGCCCCTTCTATAATGAGGGGGAAGTATACCGTCGGCGCGTGAAAGCCGTAATCCAGTATCCTCTTACCTATATCGTTCGTTGTTACATGGTTCGGCATCCCCTTGTCAGAGATTACAAACTCATGCATACAGGTACGGTCAACAGGAAGATAAAAGTGATCTTTCAGTTTTGCCAGAAGATAATTGGCATTGAGCACCGCGGTTTCAGAAACTTCCCGCAGCCCCGCCGCCCCGAGCATCCGAATGTAGGTATAGGCGCGTATCATGACCAGTACATTCCCGTAAAAAGAATGAACCCTTCCGATAGATTCGGGGCGGTCATAGTTTTGAAAATAACCTTCCTCACCCTTCTCAACCACGGGAACAGGAAGAAACTTTTCCAGTTTAGAGACCACGCCGATGGGACCGGCACCGGGTCCCCCGCCGCCATGGGGTGTTGAAAAAGTCTTATGAAGATTGATATGCATGATATCAAATCCCATGTCGCTTATACGGGCCTTGCCCATGATGGCGTTCAGGTTCGCCCCGTCACAGTAAAAGAGGGCGCCTTTCTCATGAAGAAGGTCAGCTATGACATGAATGTTTCGATCAAAGAGACCAAGGGTGTTGGGACTGGTAAGCATCATACCGGCAACATTGTCGTCAAGGACCTCTTTTAAGGCATCCATGTCGACATCACCTTCAGGTGTCGAGGGTACCGACTTTACTTCAAAGCCGCACATGGCAACCGACGCGGGGTTGGTACCATGGGCAGAATCGGGAATAAGCATAACCTTCCGGTTTTCACCCTTTTCTTCAAAATATTTTTTTATAACCATAACAGAGGCCATTTCACCATGGGCCCCCGCGGCAGGGGCAATACTGAAACGGCTCATGCCGGTAACACCGGAAAGATAGCTTCCCAGTTCATAGATCATCTCCAGTGTTCCCTGGGAGCATTCACACCCCGCCATGGGATGAAGGGAAGTAAAGCCCGGCAGCGCGGCAGTCCGTTCATTGACTTTAGGATTATGCTTCATGGTACAGCTTCCCAGGGGATACATTCCTGTGTCTACGCCGAAGTTAAGGGTCGACAGCCGGGTATAGTGGCGTACCGCCTCGACCTCGTTTATGTCAGGAAGATCAAGTTCATCCCGCAGCAGGCGGTTGGGAATTTCTTCCCCCTCTCCAAGACCATATGTATCTACCATGTAGGCGTTCTTTCCCGGTTCATGCATTTCAAATACTGTTTTCATAATGACCTCCTTACCTGATTCCCGTTTCGTCCGCCATGGCGGCGCAGAAGCTGTCAATGTCACCGGGGGTTAAAACTTCCGTCACACAAAAAAGACGGCAGCCTTTCAGCTCTTTGTAATACCGGCCCATGTCAATACCGGGCAGAAAGCCCGCGGCCTCTAAGGCTTCAATAGATACCTCATCGGGAACCCGCATAACAAACTCATTAAAATAAGGAGATTCAAAAACCGGCACCAGTCCCGCGCCCATGAGCCCCTGTTTTAGCTTTGCGGCAAGGGCATGATTGACGCGCGCCAGATCTTTCAATTTCGGGCCCACCAGGGAAAGATACATCACCGCCCGGAGAGCGAGAAGCCCTTCATTGGTACAGATATTTGAGGTGGCCCGCTCGCGGCGAATATGCTGCTCCCGGGTCTGGAGAGTAAGCACGCAGGCTTTGCGGCCCGCTTCATCAGTAGTGGCACCGACAAGACGACCCGGTATGCGCCGCATAAACTCGTTTTTTGAAGCGATAAAGCCGAGCATGGGGCCTCCGAAACCAATATAGTTTCCGAAGCTCTGGGCTTCGCCGCAGACAACATCGGCCCCCATGTCACCGGGAGGCGTCAGCATCCCGAGACTCATTGCCTCGGTAACCACAGAAATGAGTACTCCATTATGTTCATGAACTGTATCAGCAAAGCTTCTGAGGTCTTCGATAGAACCAAAAAAATTCGGGGTTTGAATAACCACCGCAGCCACCGTATCATCCATTGCATCTACCAGGGCTTTCGGATCAGTCACCCCGTCTTCTGCAGGAATTGTCTCCACCGTAAGATCGGATGCCCAGGCGTAGGTATCAAGAACCGCCCGGTAATTGGGATGCACCGCATGACTTATCAACACCCTGCTGCGCCGACGAACAGCACAGGCCATGATTACCGATTCGGTCATGGCAGTTGCGCCGTCATACATACTCGCATTGGAAAGGTCCATTCCGGTAAGACGGCACATCATGGATTGAAACTCAAAGATGGCGGTCAGGGTTCCCTGGCTCACCTCGGGCTGGTAGGGCGTATAGGCGGTAATAAACTCAGATCGCGATGAAAGATAGTCAACAGCGGCAGGTACATAATGCTCATAGGCGCCGGCACCGGCAAAATTTTTCAGAGGACAGTTTTCTTCTGCCAATTCGGTCAGGTGACGCATTGCCGCTGTTTCGGAAAGGGCTTCGGGAAGATCAACGTCTTCTTTTAAAAGTATATTTTTCGGTATGTCCTTAAACAGGTCATCGATATGTTTGACGCCAATGGTTTTAAACATCAACTGTCTGTCATCATCGGTTATCGGTATAAATGACATGGTGTTTCTCCTTGTGTAAAAGTTAAAATATAGAAGGCCGCGGCCTTATTTGAAGACGGGATTTATTTGAATTTTTTTGAAGGCGCGAAAGCGTTTCCGCGCCTTTAAAAAATCCCGCGCCTTCAAAAAATACGGTGTCTTCAACCGGTCAGCACTTCAGGGGTTCCTAGCCCGCGTATTGATAAAAGGGCCGCGGTACGACCTGTGCGGCCACTGACTTGTTTCGTATCTTTACATGGACCGGGTCACCTTCAGAAAGACTTCCTGTTTTAACCAGGGCCATGGCGATGCCTTTTTTAAAAAGGGGCGAAAAAACACCGCTGGTTACATAGCCGATATCACTCCCCTCTTTTTCAACACGATACTCTTCCCGGGGGATGCCCCGTTCAGTCATCTCGATACAGACCAGTTCACGACTGACGCCATCTTTTTTCTGGGCCTCTAACACTTCCTTTCCCGGATAATCGGCCTTCGAGCTGATAAGCCAGCGAAGCCCCGCTTCAACCGGGGAGATCTCTTCTGAAAGCTCATGGCCGTAAAGACTGTAGCATGATTCAATACGCAGACTGTCCCGGGCACCGAGACCACAGGCCTTAAGTCCCAGGGGTTCTCCCGCTTCAATAATGGCCCGCCAGAGATCAGGGGCGATACTGTTGTCAGCATAGAGCTCATAACCGGCCTCTCCCGTATAACCGGTGTTTGATATCCTGAGAGTGCTTCCCTTGTAATCAGTGTCAAAAAAGAAAAAGCGTTCGAGAGAAGGAAGTTGAGAGTCGTCAATAACACGCTGCAGTATCTCAAGAGACTTCGGTCCCTGGAGGTCAATCTTTGCAAGATCATCAGAAAGATTTTCGAGTTTCACATCTCCCGTGGCGTTATCAGAAAAGACTTTAAAGTCCCGGTCTGAATTCGAGGCGTTCACCACGATAAAAAATTCATTCTCCGATACCATGTAAATAAAAAGGTCATCGATAAGGCCTCCCTGAGCGGTGGGAAGACAGCTGTACATCGCCTTCCCCTTTTCAAGTTTCGAAAGGCGCGTCGGAATACAGCGCTCAAGAAGTGCCCCCGCGTCTGCTCCGGTAATTTTGATTTCTCCCATGTGAGAAATATCAAAAAGCCCCGCGGCGATTCGTGTCGCCATGTGCTCATCAACAATGGAGCTGTACATAACCGGCAGCTCCCAGCCGGCAAAATCTACCATTTTACCACCCAGCTTCAGATGCTCTTCATGTAATGGTGTTTTTTTCATTTCTGTATTTACCCCTCGTAAAAAATATTGTCGAGACAGGGTGTGGACACCCGAAGGGGGCACATAGCCTGTCTCGAACAGCCGTTCCCGGGCAATGCCGGGAAGTTATTATTTTTTCATCCTTCTTGCGGCAAAGTCACAGGCTTTCATCAGGGGGTCATCAACCTCGCTGACAGCGGGACAGTAAGCCATTTCCGTTCGGGTAAAGTCATCCAGGGTAACCCCGAATTCGATAGCCATGCTGACCAGGTTAATCCGCGAAGCCGCTCCTGTTTTCCCAAGGGCCTGCCCCCCGATGATGCGTCGGCTCTTTTTATCGACCAGTACCTTGATCTGTATATCATCACCGCCGGGAAAATACTCCGGCAGCTGATACGTTTTGATTTTTCCCGCTGCGATTTCAAAACCACGCTCCAGTGCCTCGGCTGCAGTAAATCCGGTTCCCGCAACCTCGAGACTTCCGATTGTGGTAACAAAGGTCCCGGCGCTGCCCCGGTAAGATGCCTCACCACCGGCGAGACAGGTTCCTGCCACAATGCCCTGGCGGTACGCTGACGTGGCAAGTTTCGCCCCGATCTCTTTTTGATCGATTACAGAAACAGTGGCGGCACAGTCTCCGGCTGCGTATATATCGGGAACAGAGGTTTCCATTCGTTCATTTACTTTTATTCCCCGGCTGGAAATTTCAAGGCCCGCTGATTCGGCAAGATCTGTCAAAGGGGCGAATCCCGCGGAGAGGACCACCAGGTCAGCCTTCACTTCCTTTCCCGAAACGACAACACCGGTTACGGATTCGGTTCCCAGAATCTCGTCAACCGCCGAACCGGTCATAAGAGTTACGCCTTCTTCCGCCAGCGTTTCTGCTGCTGTTTTTCCCATATCGGGATCAAGCACCCCGGGAAGTACCCGGTCCTGCATTTCAATCACCGTTACTTTATCAAGGTGTGCTTTCAGGGCCACTGCAGTCTCAAGACCGATAGCACCGGCGCCGATAACCACCGCTTCTTTCGCCTTCTTCACATGAAGCATGAGGGCATCCAGGTCTTCTTTGCTGGTCAGGGTAAAGAGGCCTTTTCCGAAAATATCAGATGCTCCGGGGATCGGCGGCACCAGTGCCCGGCTCCCGGGACAGATCAGGCAGCGGTCATAAGAGACCTCATCAGTACCCTCAGCCGAAACAGTGGTAATGATTTTTCTGGCCGGATCAATTGCCTCTGCCCTGCCGGAAATCTTTTTTACTTTCATGCGTTCAAGGTGAATGTCCTGGGTCAGGCCCCCGGGATCAACCTTTCCTTCAAGGGCATAGGGAAGCCCGCAGGGATGGAGAAGATCCTGCTTTTTGGGATCAATAATGATAATATCCGACTTCGGGTCTTCTTTGCGGGCAGCCATCAGGGCGGCAAATCCTGCGGATCCGAAACCGATAATTACTATTTTACTCATGGTTAACTTCCTTTATACTCTTTCATAAAACATAGGGAACCGGCGCGTTGTAGCTTTTATATACTACAAAGGTTTCGACTGAACGGACATCGGATATTTTCGAAACCTCGGTGGTATAAAACTGCAGCAGGTCGTATTCTTCGGAAAGAAGAACCGTTAAAATCAAATCATACTGCCCGGTTGTAACGTTAACCGAAACCACACCTTTCAGGTGACTGAATTCTTCACCCTTGCTGACCAGGTCCATGGTTCCAAGCTTCACTCCCACCATAATGGTCCGGTGCCCGGGAATTTTTTCCGTATTGACCAGACCGGTTATCTCAAGAACCCCCTCTTCGACCATCCGGTTAACCCTGCTGCGGATCGTGTTCTCGGTAACTGAAAGATCAGTGGATATCTCCTTAAAAGATTTTCTTCCATCCCGGAGATGCCTGATAATAGACATGTTCAGGTCGTCAATTTCCATAGGCGTGTAAGTCCTCTCAGTGTTATGTCACAAAACTAAACATCTCTCATGTATATGTCAAAAAAAACAGCTGATATTGCTGTATAACTCAATAAATTCGACTATAATTTATAATATCAGAAATATGCAACCAATTAATAGCTTCTAAAATAATTAATTTATTTTAATGAGACATAATATTTCAAGGAACATATCTTATCTATCATGTTAAAAACATAATAGACAGTGCCGCCACAAAAACTGACAGTCCTGGAGCATCATGACCCTGTTTAGCCAAAAGTGAGCCGCATGGTTTTAATCCCTGAGATTTTTTACTTCATAAAAGTATATTCTACCTTTTCAATTCTCCCCATCCAGAACAGCCAGAAACCTTCAGGCAGATGCC
>CAZPEK010000180.1:7442-7723 GCA_964585555.1 uncultured Leptospirales bacterium
GTTCAGGTTTTGATGTGGTGGTTTCTCTATCAATTTTACTTACTTCTTTCTTTTTTATCCAAACAATTTTTGCAGCAACACTCCCCCAAAAAAAATTTACTGATCATCTCGATAAACGTATCACAGAATTAATGAAAGTCTATGATATTCCGGGTGCAAATATCGCCCTTATCAGCAAAGGCAGAGTTTTCTGGTCGAAAGCTTTTGGTTATGCAGATCTTTCAAAAAAAATAAAAATGACTGCCGATACATATTGCCGGGTTGAATCTATTTCAAAAACA
>CAZPEK010000181.1:0-3346 GCA_964585555.1 uncultured Leptospirales bacterium
TACGTCCTGCTGGTGGCGGGAATTATTTTGTTTTCCCTGAACAGCTGCACCAGGCATGCCCGGGAAAATACAAGCCCCACCTCACTCAGGTTTGCCGTAACGGGAAATTCCTTCCCCGAATCGCCCTTTGTCTTTTCGTTTAGCACGCTCAGGCAGGTAATAGACGAGGTAAACCGTGAGAACCCCCTTTTTATTTTTCATACCGGGAACATGGTTCATGGGGGCATGGCCTGGATGGGGATCAATGAAAGGGATATGAAAAAGCAGTTTCGGGAGC
This sequence comes from uncultured Leptospirales bacterium, assembly GCA_964585555.1. Classification (GTDB taxonomy): domain Bacteria; phylum Spirochaetota; class UBA4802; order UBA4802; family UBA5550; genus CAZHNW01. The sequence goes on from CAZPEK010000181.1 coordinate 278, forward strand.
TGAGAAATGTCCTGGGACGTCTTAAGTCGATATATTATCCGGTTATGGGCCCAAAGGATCTCTACAACGGTTCGGGGCAGCTCTTTTCTTCTTTTAGCGGCAGGCCGGCCAGTTATGTTGTTCAATACGGGAGTCTCTCCTTTGTGGTGATTGACCGGCAGCATTCTACCGGAAAGCTGATGGAACAGGATCTTTTGATGATAAAGGAGAAGCTTGATCAATGTGTGAACCGGGAGGGGATTTTTATCATAACCCATGCTCCCTGGTTTTCTCTTCCGCCTCGATGGTCCCGGCACAGGGAAGTTGAGATTCCTGAAAAGCTTCATGAGCTGTTAAAAAAGTATCCCGTTAAGGCAGTTATTGCCGGAGGTCCCCGGCGCTTTTACCAGTTAAAAAAAGAGGGGATACTCTACGCGGTAGTGGGCTGCGGGGGCTTTCGTCTCGAAGAACGGTTCAAGAAAAGCAACCAGTATTATATGGTTGACTTTGACGGGAAAGAGTGCACCATTGCGGCGAAGCAGGTAAAACTTGAATATAAACAGCGGTAGATGAACATGAGTGGAGAGAAACAGTATACAAATCTGAAAAGCTATATTGCCGATATAAGAAAATCAGGTATTGATAAACTTGCCTTTGCTGAAACAAATGAAAAGCGTGCCGAGCAGGTAGACGACTCAGTGCTTGAGGTTGTCCATGTTAAAAAACTTGAGCTTCTTGCCTACCGGGAGGGGACCATTTACAAGTGTCTTCTCGCGGATATAGATCTCGATGAAACATATAGTCATCTTGTTGCCGAAGGCTTTACGGTTGAACGGATGAAGCGGAATATTACCTGAGGGCTTTTTCATGGAAAAGCTTCTCGATGTAAAAAATCTCAATGTATCCTTTCAGCTTGCTGAAGAAAAACTTCTTGCGGTACGGGATGTTTCATTTTCTCTCGAAAAAGGGAAGTCAATCGGTATTGTTGGCGAATCAGGCTGCGGGAAATCAGTAACCGCCTTTTCTATTCTTCGGCTCATCAGCCGTCCCGGAGAAATCGAATCAGGCTCTGTTTTATATAAAAACAGCAACCTGATGGAATACTCAGAAGATCAGATGAGGGGAGTCAGGGGCGGGGAAATCTCCATGATCTTTCAGGAGCCCATGTCATCCCTTAACCCGGTCTTCACCATCGGGCGGCAGGTTGCCGAGGGCATAATCCTCCATACCGGTGTTAATAAAGAAGAAGGAAGAGAACGTGCCGTTGAGCTTCTCTCCATGGTGGGAATACCCGATGCTGATAAACGGTATAATGCCTATCCCCATGAATTTTCCGGCGGGATGCGCCAGCGCGTTATGATTGCCATGGCCCTGGGGGCCAACCCGTCGATTCTCATTGCCGATGAGCCGACAACAGCCCTTGATGTCACCATACAGGCCCAGATACTCGATCTGCTGGTCGATCTTCAGGAAAAGCGTGAAATGTCATTAATCCTGATTTCCCATGACCTGGGGATTGTTGCAAATATTGCCGATTCAATTGCCATTATGTATGCCGGTGAGATCGTTGAGTATGGAGATACGGGATCAGTTTTCGAGAAACCCCTTCACCCCTATACGCGGGGGCTTTTTGAATCGATTCCCCGGGTGGGGACAGGTAGTAAGAAATTGAAAACCATAGCAGGAACAGTCCCCATGATAACAGAAGCGCCCGGCTGCTGTGTATTTGCACCCAGGTGTCCCCTTGCCTCAGAGGAGTGCCGGTCCGCACCGGTATCACTGGTAGAAAAAGACCAGGAGCACCTGGTCCGCTGTATTAAAGCTTAACCGTAGATGGGCCCTTTTTCAAGGGCCCTGAATTCAGTGATTAGAGAGTTTTTTTGTTATGCCATGTTGATGCGGTAGGTTTCTTTTACCGTATTGATGATGGTAGGAACATCCTGTGGGCTCATCTTTTCAGCAACTTCTATAACAGCGAGAATCTCGTCTCGGCAGAGTTCCAGGTCATAGTTGCGAACTTTAAGGAGAAATTCGTCAAGGTTCATCTGCTCATCAGCAATTTTAATGTAAGGATTATTCATTTTATTCATTTCGGGCCTCCTGAAATCAGTTGTTAATCCATGTAGAATTAACAGGATAGGTATATAATAAAGCAGTATTCGTGCCAAAAATGAATAATGGTGGTAAAAATAAAGAAAATGTTAAAAAAAAGTGAAAAAATAGCAGAAATGGAGAATTAAAGAGCTTATTTTTGATTAATATACCGTAGTTTTAAAGAAAAGGCATATTTTTTATTTCAGCATTTTTTAAAAAGTGACACTTTCCCCTTTGTGTCAGAAAAATGAAGCCTTTTGGGGGAAATTTCGTCTCAATTAATAACAGTGTTGCATATTTACAACACCCTCTGGAGATTCATGTAGTTTCTCTGGAGGTTTTTATAGGATACTGCCTCAAGTATATGTTTTTTTTCTATAGCCTTTTTATTATCAAGGTCGGCAATTGTCCGGCTTACCTTCAATATCTTGTCAAAGGAGCGTGCCGTCAGGTTCAGGCGCCTGATGACGTCTCTCAGGAGAGTTTCCGTCTCACCGGTAAGGCGGCAGAATTTTCTCAGTTCAGCCGGCAGCATGGTGCCGTTGCACCGGGTGGTGCTTTCTTTAAACCGGTATTTCTGCCGTTCCCGGGCTTCTGATATCCGTTTCCTGATATCCCGGGATGATTCCGCCGGCTCCATCCGTATCAGGTTTTCTGAAGGAACCCGGTTTACCAGGATGTCCATGTCGATTCGGTCTGCCACGGGGCCTGAAATTTTCTGAAAGAATTGTTTTACCTGTCCCGGATTGCAGATGCAGGGGATGTCCTCGTCAAAAAGGTATCCGCAGCCGCAGGGGTTTGATGCCGCCACAAGCATGAAATCGGCGGGAAAAGTACAGGAGCCGAAGGCCCGGGAAATTGTCACCTCCCGGTCTTCCAGGGGCTGTCTCAGTGCCTGGATGACATTGTTTTTGAATTCAACGAGTTCATCGAGAAAAAGAATACCGTTGTGGGCATAGGAGACCTCTCCCACTGTTGGTTCCCGGCCTCCTCCCA
>CAZPEK010000181.1:3356-7702 GCA_964585555.1 uncultured Leptospirales bacterium
TGGGGGGAAGTAAAGGGCGCCTCGGTTATCAGTACACCTTCATCAGCCAGGCGTCCCCCGGCGGAATGTATCATGGTTGCCTCGATAGATTCTTCCCGTGTAAGGGGAGGAAGTATTGAAGGAAGTCTCCGGGCAAGCATTGTTTTTCCTGAACCCGGTGAACCGTAGAGAATTACATTATGGTTTCCCGCAGCGGCAATTTCAAGGGCCCTGCGGGCTGTCTCCTGTCCCCGAACATCTGAAAAGTCCCGCAGCACGGGGGAAGTCACTTTTATTTCTTCTGCATGACAGGGGGTCCCCCCTTCGGTCAGTATTTCTATCGCCTCGAGCAGGGTTTTTACCGGGTAAATATCCAGCTCTTTGATGGCCGCCGCCTCATTGCGGCATTCCCAGGGAACCAGGAGGGCCTTGTAGCCCCGACGGTAGAGGGTAATGGCCATGGAGAGAACTCCCCGTATCGGCTTGACCCGTCCGTCGAGAGAAAGCTCTCCCACCATGGGGGGAAGAGTCCCGTCAGTATGTATCTGTCCGGTAGCCGAAAGGATGGCAACGGCAATCGGCAGATCAAGATTGGCCCCCTGTTTTTTCAGGGCAGCAGGGGCCAGATTTACCGTGAAGTTGTGGGGCGGAAACTCACAGGCGGAATTTTCCAGGGCGCTGCGTATCCGTTCACGGGATTCCCGGATTATTGAATCAGGAAGCCCCACAATGGTAAAACCGGGGAGCCCCCGGAGTATATCAACTTCCACCTCTACAACATGAGCTTCGATACCCGTTAAGGCAAGGGAAATGGTTTTTGCCAGCATGTTTCTGCTCCTGTTTTCTATTCACCCGCTGTTGAATAAACGAAAGTGAAGGGGGCAGTATGAAAACTTTTTTTGCCCATATGCTTTTTTTTACTTCCTTTCCCTATATTTTCTTGTCAAAGAGGGCCGGAAGACGTAATAATGTCAGTAAAGATGCTTTTTTTTGAGAGGACCTATGGCGAAAAATGTACTGTATTACCAGCGGGGAGAGCGTATTATTGACAGCGGCGGTACCGATAAGGGGATGTACATCATTCTTGAAGGGGAAGTGGAGATTACCCTTTCTGATGGTAATGATAAAATTGTTGTGGCTGTTTTAAAAAAGTCTGATTTTTTTGGTGAGAGCTCTCTTTTTAATGATACTCCCCGGAGTGCCAATGCTACAGCCATGGGGGCGGTGAAGCTTGTCCGTATTGACAATCCGGCCCAGCTTAAAACCTTTCTTTTGAAAAATTCTGCCTTTGCCGCTAAAATGGTAGGGGTTCTGGCCCAGCGTCTCGCCAAAACTGATGAAATTCTTATCGGCAAGATCAGTGAACTGAACCGCCTGAAGGTAACCCGGGATATATAATGGATTATGGGGACCGCCTTCGGCGGTCCCCATAATCCATTATCAGATCAACGCCATGGTATAGGCGAGTTTTACAAGGCTGGCGTCGCTTTTTAGTTTAAGCTTCTGCATAATGTTAGATTTATGGTTTCGTACCGTCTTTTCGCTGATCCCGAGCTTTTCGGCTATCTCCCTGGTGGTAAACTCACGGACAATATGAATAACTATCTCAAGCTCCCGCTGGGTCAGGACTGAGACTGGATTCAGGTCTTTGTTCTCAATAACTTCTTCCATCAAGTAACAGTAATCATCGTGAACAAAAAATTCATCTGTATTGATGATCGATTCGATAGATTTCTGAAGGTTGCTGAGCTGGATATCCTTGGTATTGTACCCTGCTGCGCCGGCTTTTATCGCCATTGAGAGGAGGTTGCTGTTGCAGTAACTGGAAAGTATCATGACCCGGGTCTCAGGGATTCGTCGTGAAATAATTTCTGTCAGGGCAATACCGTTTTCTCTTTTCAGCTTAACATCCATAATGACAAGATTCGGCTTTGTTTCACTGATTTCCCGCAGGGCTGTATTTCCGTCAGTTGAATAACCCGCAACAGTATACCCGTCAACGGTGTCAATGAGATAGGAAAGGGATTCGCATATAAGAAGTTCATCGTCAACAATGTAGATAGTGACAGGTTTTTTTGATTGGCTGTTGGTCATGTAAAGATCCTGTGTATATATCATCCTCTTATGGTATCTTTCTGCAGAGGCTGTGTCGATTAAGCTTTTGGTAAAATACTATTATTGGTATATATATATAAAATAGACTATAAAAACTGCCGTGTCAATGGGCGAATGTCACAGATTTGTCATTTTATTTGAATCGACAGGCAATAATTTCAGTATCGTCAGATTTCAGCAAAAAAGCCTCCGGGAGGGGTGAATATAATTGCATTAATTTCCCGCACCTGCTAGAATACCTGTTGCAACATTACCGGTGTTTCCGGTACATATATAATGAGATAACTCGAAATTCAGGGAGGTGGCGTATGAGTAATATTTTAAAGGACATTGCAGTTCTACTTTTTTCTGCCGGCGAAGAGATTGAGCAGAAGGCCGAGAACTTTAAGGAGAAACGGGGTGAACGCTACAAAGAATTTGAAGAAAAATTCACTCAGACTAAAGATGATGTGAAGTCTAAACTTGACGAAGAAGTTGAAAAGGCCAAGGATAACATCAAGGACTTCGCCGGGAAACTTGGTTTTGTCTCAAAGGCTGAATATGATGAGCTGAAGAAAAAACTTGATGAAATGAATGAAAAGATGGACAAGTTTTCTTCATGACGGTCCGTCGTCGTTTCTTCAGGGTCGGGGTTCTTTTTTTCCGCATCCTGATGGACTTCAATAAAGAATTTCGCCTGATAAACCGTATCGGCTACAGGGCAGCACAGAAAAGAATGGCCCGCAGGCATGAAAAGCGGGCCTGGCAGCTTTATAATTCTTCCGTTAAGATGGGCGGAATGATGATTAAGATGTGCCAGTTTTTCAGCGCCAGGCGGGATATTTTTCCTGAACCCTACATTCGAATTCTTTCCCAGCTCCAGGACCAGGTGCCCCCGGTTCCCTTTGAAGAAATAGAGACTATTCTCGCCGAAGAGTATGCGGGCAGAGAAATGCCCTTTACGGATGTGGATCCCCGGCCCCTTGCTTCGGCCTCTCTTGGGCAGGTCCACCGGGCTGTTCTTCGCAGTGGTGGCGATGTGGTGGTTAAAATCATGAAGCCGGGCATCGGTGAACTCATCGATCTCGATTCGGCAATACTTGAGCGGGTCTTTACGCTCCTGGCCCGGTACAGCTACTTTTCCCAGAGAGCTGATCTTCTCGATATTATTTATGAATTTATTCGGGTTACCGGTGACGAACTGAATTTCAGAAGGGAAGTTTTTCTGGTTAACGCTTTCAAAAAGGCCCTTTCCCGTTTTTCATTTTTATCGATTCCCGAAGCCTGGGAAGAATATTCCACTGACCGGGTTATCGTCATGGAGTTTCTCGAGGGTGACAAGATCTATGACCGGGAAAAGTGGTCCCGGAGAAACAATGACCCTGAGATTATTGCCCGCAACCTGATTGAAATCTACATGGAGCAGTTTTTTTCCTTTGATTACATTCACTTTGATCCCCATCCGGGAAACATTCTGGTTACCGATAATAACTGCCTGGTGCTTCTCGATTTCGGGATGGCGGGACACATTACTTCCGCCATGCGGAATGACCTGCTCGATGTGATAAGCGGCCTGATGAGAAGAGACTCCCGGCTTATTGTCGAGGTGATGGACCGGATGGGATTTATCCGCCGGGGGGTAAACCGCTACAGTCTTATTCCCGTGGTGCAGTTTTTTATTGATGAAGTGGTGGACGAGATTCGTCTCGACCGGGAGGCCTATCATGCCATGGATTTTTCACCTGTTGTTGATGACCTGGTGAAGCTGGTGTATAATCAACCCGTGGTGCTTCCCGTGGAGTGGGCCTTTATCAGTAAGACCGTGGGCGTTCTCGTGGGGATTGTGTCTTCCCTCTATCCTGATATAAAAGTATACGATGAGTTAAAACCCTATGCCGCGCGTTTGATGAAGGAAGACATGCCCGAACTTATCCAGGAGAACCTCAAACGTTTTAAGGATGATGCTGTCACGGCTCTTCAACTTCCCCGCAGAATAACAAATTTTATTGAAAGCCTTGAGCACGGGTATTACCGCATACCGGTCGATTACACCGAAATTATCGATAAGGTTGATGACGTGAAAATTTTCCTGGTGCGCCTGGTAAGTTTTACCATAAGCTCATTTTCAATTGTATCGGCATACATTGCCTGGCGCTTGCATTTTACCGATCTTACGGTTATTTTTTTTGCAATTTCCGTGGTCGGTCTGATTGTCTCATTTCTTTTTAAACGCAACACCCTGAAGGACCGGTTGAAACGTTATATGCAGTAGC
>CAZPEK010000182.1:0-6831 GCA_964585555.1 uncultured Leptospirales bacterium
GCCCCTGCTAAAATACCGGTATGATATGCAAAGATTTAAAACACTGCCGTTTTTTTTCTATGCCCCGTAACCTTCCGAACAATATTCAGTCGCCTCAACGACTTGAAAAGGGGGATATGAATTCTTCCAATCTTCCCTGTTTTCAACAACAATAACCCTGTCAAGATACGGTCTCACTTCAACGGCATTATCATTCTCAGTGTTGCTATAAGACTCTTTTAAAAAATTCGAATTCATTGCCTCATCTCCTTGATAGGATTACTGCCGCCTTCAGACCGCTCTTGCCGTATCGAGCCATTCGTTCAAAATCTTTTTTTAAAATAGGCATATTTATACAATCTGTTTCACTCCTGTTTCTTTCCTCATCCAGAAAAGAATCATGTACATAAAGAAAACGCTCATCATAGCCGGTAACTACCACCCAGTGAGGCGCCTTTTCCCGATATATCCGGTAAGAACTGATAAGAACCACCGGAACGGAACCCCTGTCGAGCATCGCCACTAACTCAGCAACCTGCATATACCGATAGTGGACCGGGATTTCTCTCTCTTTTACCTGCGCCATAAAGTCATCATAGACGACATGTAATACCTCTCGCTTTTCACTGCTGCGTACTGAATTGATAAAAAGAGGGCCCCTTTCACTGACAAAGACCTCCACCATGAATCCCCGACGGTGAGCAGCCACTGCAAGACCAAAGGGATCACAGCCTCCATGTCCTGAAGTCATAAAAATGTAAGTAGCTTCACGCCACAGCTGCAGCTCCCCTGTACGGTTCATAAGTACTTCTTCTTCACTGCCGAGAGCGGCCATAGCCATCATTAAAGCCGAAGGTCCGCAGGTAAAATCAAGGGTCTGGGCATAGAAGGGAACCGGTACCATCTCCCGGGTAAGGTGAGGAGCAAGAAATTTTTCATACCTGATCGCGGCAGCATGATCTTCGTAGTAATTATGAATGAAGCCTATACGGCTGTATCCGAGATGTTCATAAAGGGACCGGGCGGTATTATTTTCTTCCTTTACCTCAAGACGAATAGCGACACAATCCCGTTCAAGAACCGCTTTTTCACCTGCCTGAATTAATGCTCGGGCATATCCCCTTCCCCGCTGTGACGGCTTTACCGCAAGAGAGTAAAGCCGAGCAAGGGACGTGCCGCCATTAAAAAGAAACATAATGTACCCGACAATGGTATCACCTGTAAGGAAAACAAGAGTAAGGGCATTGGCGCGGGAAAGAAGGTAACGGAAATTCCGCCGGCTCAACCTGTCGGTATCAAAAGAAATTATTTCCAGTTCAATAAGATCTGGAATATCAGAAAGCCGAGCCTGTCGTATCATCTGGCCTTTTTCACATTTTTCATAAGTGAAAGGGCTATAGCACACTTCCTGTTTTTCTGTCAATCGATATAAACAGTAATACAGGGAAAAATTCTGTTGAAAATTTTCCTGTATATCTCACGACTATCATACCCCTCCGGGGAAAGATTACCTTCCTGTTCCCTGTTGACATATCTCCGTATACATATTACCCTGCCACCAGGTTGACTATTACGATAACAGAATCAAGAGAACATTACAAAAAAGATGATGGTTCTTTTACCGAAAATATATTTTTAATATGTGACCATTCTGGATAAAGGGCGCCATGAAAAAAATTCTTCTTATCGCCATCAATGCCCGGTACAGTCACTCGAACCTGGCCCTCAGGTATCTGCGTGAAACGGTCAGAGACCTTGACCATGAAGTGGTCCTGAAGGAATTTTCAATCAACCAGAAGATCGCCACGATCATCGACTCTATCGAAGAAGAGTCCCCTGATGTCATCGCCCTTTCAGTGTATATCTGGAACAGTGCCATGACAGAAGAGCTGATCACGCTTCTTGAAAAGAAAAAAATTCCCCTGGTCTGCGGGGGACCCGAGGTGAGTTACAATCCTGAAAAGTGGCGAGCCGCTCTACCGGCCCTCACGTGGATCATCACCGGCCCCGGGGAAGGCGCCTTTCGAAAACTCGCCGAATCAGGCTTCACTCTCCCCTCAGGGATACTGGCTGATGAAAGCATCCCCTTCAGGGAGGTACCCTTCCCCTATCATAAAGAAGACCTTGCCGACCTTAAGAACCATTACATATATTATGAATCAAGCCGGGGTTGTCCTTTCAGGTGCAGCTACTGTCTCTCTTCACGTAAAGACCAGAAGCTGCAGCTCAGGGACATACGACAGGTGAAAGAAGAACTCGCCTTTCTTGTCAGGGAAGACGCCGGCACTATCAAGTTCGTCGACCGTTCTTTTAACGCCGATCGGGCCTTCAGCCGGGAAATCTGGCGCTACTGCATTAAGACCTTCTCTCCTCAAGAGGCGCACTTTCACTTTGAAGTTTTCCCCTCACTTCTTGAAGAAGAAGATTTCACGCTCCTCGCAGAGGCCCCTGACGGGCTCTTTCAGTTTGAAATCGGCATTCAGTCAATACATGAGCATACACTCAAGGAAATATGCCGGCCCGGTTCATGGAAGGACATCGAGACAAAGGTACGGCGCCTCATTGCCCTGGGCACCATCCATGTACACGTTGATCTTATTGCCGGCCTTCCCTTTGAGGATTACCAGGGACTCAGAGCCTCTTTTAACGCCCTCGCAGACCTGGGGGCTGATCACCTGCAGCTCGGGTTTCTCAAGGTTCTCCCGGGAACCGCAATGGCTGAAAAAACCGGAGACTATGAAATCACGCATGCCCCCGAAGCGCCCTACACTGTTTTAAAAAACCGCTGGCTCTCACCCCGGGAGATCAGCCGCCTCACTGATATGGCCCGGCTCATCGATATATACGCCAACTCTCACAAGTTTCAAAATACTATCAATGAACTGACTGCCGCTTTTCCTGAAGGCTTTTTACTCTGGGAGACCCTTTCGGATATGAGTAAGGAAGTTAAAGCCGGTTCATCACCCGGCACCTCCTGGGAAAACCGGGCATCCCTTCTCCTTTCCTTTGTCGAAAAGCATGTTCCCGATCAAAAAAAATTCTTTACCGATACTCTCAGATGGGACTGGATTATCCTCACAAAAAGACACCGCTTCCCCGCTCTTCTGGATGACGGCACACTCTCTGGCCAGAGAAAAAAGATCATCCTCGCCCTGAAGAAAGAAAGCACCCGAAAAACCGTGACTCCTCCCGGAGTATCATGGAGGGAAGAAGAGCTTCGGAAGGCGGTAATTTTTTCCCCCGCCACAAAAAAATTTCGAGACAGGTACCTGGGGGGCGACGAGGTCTGCCTTATTCTTCCTTCACAAAACATTACTTTTTCTTTTAAAAAGAACGCCTTGAAAGAGGACAAATAACAAAAACCTCTTTTCCTGAGGTTCTTCTTTTTTTGCCAGATAAAAAATTCGAAGTAGTCAATGCATGCAGAATATGGTATATTCAGGAGAGACATAAAACAGGTTACAGCTATGAACACCCCGGGATCCCGCACCACTTTTTTTTACAATTACTATTCTGAAAAACTGAGCCGTCACCGGTCATCATCAGCAGAGGCTGTGGGCTGGAGTGAATATCTCCAGGAACGGCTCTTTGACTGCCTGGTGGAGATTATTGACGACCACAATCACTTTTCAATCCTTGACGTGGGATGCGGCCTGGGGCATCTGGCGGGACACCTTGCCAGTCTCGGCTACTGCACCTATGATTATACAGGCATTGACATCGTCGAAGAGATGATACAAAAGGCCGAAATTCTTTACCGAAATCATCTTTTCCTGAAAGCGGACTTTCTAAAATATTCTTTTTTTCGTAACTACGATTACACCTTCTGCTCGGGGACGTTAAACATTATCACGGACCACCACTTCTTTACCCAGGATGAATATATAACCGCCTTTATCGCACGGCTCTATCACCTTGCGAAAAAAGGATGCGCATTTAATCTTCTCTCATCGCGAAGCGCTGACCTGTTCCCTGATACGGGAAATTTTTATTATGCCGATCCGGTATTTATCAGAAAAATATGTTCACGAATCTGCAAAAATGTGACCATTGACGACAACGGGCATGACTATATCTTTACGGTTTTCATGAAAAGAGAGACTACACAAGCCGGGGACTCATCGGCATAACAGTTCGAAAAACTTCCCTACAGTGTTTTTAAAAATTCAATAATCGCATTGTTGACTTCCCCTGGCTTCTCCACAGGAGACATGTGCCCTGCTTCTTTGATAGTAACATGATCTGCAGCGGAAATATTGTCTGCAAGGTAGGCCCCGTACTTTACCGGTGAGAGGCGGTCTTCATCAGCAGAGAGTATGAGAACCGGCAGTTTTATCTCTTTCAGACGCTCCATGACATCAAAATGATTACAGGCGGTAAAATCACTCAGCACCACATCTGGGTGACAGCACCGGGCGTCTTCGAGAATGGCATCGAGAAGCTTTTTATCGCTTTTTTCAGAAGCCGCCATGTTTGCAAAAGAGGCAACATATCCATCGTAATGATTCCTGATAGTTTCAAATATTGCGGGAAGCACCCGAAGCCGTGCCCCTGAATTTACCAGAATCATGGCAGGATACTTTTCCGGAGAATCAAGAACCATCTGCAGGGCAACCGCCCCGCCGAGACTGAGGCCGCAGGGAATGACCCGGGAGAGCCCCGCATCATCTATGAATTTTTTAACAACCCCGGCATAGGCGGTAATGCTGTCACAGCCATCACCCGGGGAATTTCCATGACCGGGAAGATCAATGGCAATTGTATTGATGACATCGGCAAGCCCTGAAACCTGCTGTTTCCAGAGACGCCGGGTGTTTCCCGAACCATGAATAAAAAGAAGGATTGCCTTTCCAGGATCAGGGGGCCAGGTACCGGAGAGACAGCTTATGCCATCAATAATTTGTTCATTCATCATTAAACACTCCTGCCAGTAAATATCATCATGTACTCCCGGGAAATTTAAGTTTAATCTTCCAGTACAACACATCGCCGTATCCCTTCACGGTGCCAATATAAGAATTTTTCATGGCAAAACCCTTCTTTTTGAGATACGCTGTTACCAGGGGCTCTTGGACAAAATCATCGGTCATCACAATTTCTCCGGCTCCTGCATAGGCCTGTAGTTTGGCGACTATATTTACCGGCTGCCCAAAGTAATCAATACCGCTGTTTAAGTTTACTGCCAGACACGCACCCCGGTTAAGGGTAATACGAACATGCACCGGAGATTTTTCATGGTTACCATTAAAAGTTGCAATAAATGCTGCAGCGGCACGCACAGCATCAATGGATCGTTCAAAGGAAATCATCACCGCGTCGCCCATAGTTTTAATAAGAGCACCATTATATTTTTTCGCAATATCGTGATTAATTTTAAAGTATTCCCTGACAATGGCAAAGGCACCGCTGGTCCCTTCACGGCTGTAGAGGTCTGTTGAGCCGACTATGTCTATATAGAGAATATTCTGGATGCCCACATCAATCGAAAGGCCATGGGCAAGAGCCTCAGCAGAGAAAATATCTCTGAATTCCTGAAAATTAAAAAGATCGGCGGGACGAAGGGCATCAGCATCTTCAGCATTCTCTTCAATGATGAAAATATTCCGATCACCTTCAGTATTATCAATTCGAATGTTTGCTCCTGGTGCGGTTTCTAAGTACTTGTTGACCATTTCAGGCTGCCAGAGTATATCATTGGAAGAACTATCTCCTTTAACATCAAGAAGATTGTAGACTTTATCACCCAGGACACGAAGCCTGTATCTTCCTTCATCCAGAGGAAGCGATGTTACCATTGTATCGCCCTGTTCAATTTCCTTCTGGAAACGAATATGGGTTTTTTTTGCCGGTTCGGCGCTGCAGTAGAAAACTTCCTCAACCTTTCTTATCTCCGGATTCACATGGAATGTTATCTCAAGGGCGTTTAGACCGGTAGTATCAAAATCAATTTTACAGACTTCACATTTGCTTTCCTTTGGAATTTCCCATAGATGATCAACACGCTCCCTGATGCCGCGGCAATGGGGGCATACAACATCCCAGGTCATATTCAAAAGTCCCGCACGGGTACTGTGAAGCATTACTTCAAGTAAGGGGCGGAGCTCCCGGTGTAGACTGCGAATCAGGACACGGGGGCGAATCCTGTACAGCTCATGTCCGGGCGCTGCAGAGACAAAATGAATAAGTTCATTTATCAGGTCATCGGCAAGGCCCTCATGCAGAAGAACAGCACGAATTTTTTGAATACCCCTTCCATTGGAAGAAAGAGATTTTGTTTCACGGGTTTGAAGATAATTAACCGGCTGAAGATTTACCGGTATTTTTGTCCCTGACTGAGCAGCAATGGCCTCCATAACCTTGCGATATTTTTTATCAAGAAAAGAACGGGACAGAGTAAAAATAATTCTTCCCCTCACATCCCTTGGCACCCAGGCAAAGTAAACAACAACCCTTGTTTCTCCAGGGGCAATTATGCTTACCAGGTATGTTCCCCGAACATAGAGGACTGGGCCTTTACTATAGATTCTTTCTGTGCTCAGGAAGGTTTCTTCCTCCCACTGCCAGGGGATTTCTTCCCACTCCTGGCGCATACCGAGGATACGGTTACTGCCGAATAATCGTCCCTTCTCTTCGTGAAACTGCATTTTAGACAGGCCAAGACGCCGGTTAATATCAGAGGTATCAGCAAGGAGGGGCCATAGATCAGTAATATCAGCCTGCAGATCATAGTAAAATCGGTATTCAATAATTTTACCTGCTGAAGCGTATTTTTCAGCTATTGGGTTCTTCCCCAAAAAAAAGTCAATCTGTTCATCAACCTTAACTGGCCTTTTCTCACCCATAACACCCTCT
>CAZPEK010000182.1:6856-7691 GCA_964585555.1 uncultured Leptospirales bacterium
CAGCGTCAGCAATCGATTCTGCTGAGGCACGCCCGTGACTTTGTCAATTTTATTTCAATAAAGCATTTTGAAGAAATCCTGAGAGATGTCACCCGGGGTTGACAGGTGAACTCCTGAAGCAGGCAAGGGTTTCATGCAACCGCTGTCAGGCTTTGGAAAATTTGTTTTTTAAAAAATTCGATTGCCAGTTATAAAAATATGTTATTATAGAAAAAACAATCAAAAAAAGGAGACTTTTGAATGGAAGAACGGGTTACCGAACTTGAAGTAAAGATTTCATTCCTTGAAAAAACTATCGAAGATCTGAATGACGCACTCCTTTCCCAGGGGAAGGATATCGAAAAAATTGAAAGAGAGCTGGCAAAAATCCGGGGACACCTTGAACAAAAGGATAATGAGCCGCCGATAATTGAACTTCCCCCGGAATAATACTTTTTGACTTTTTTGCACTTTACACCACCAGATAACTCTTCATCATGGCTCACCGACATCCTAAAGAGGAATATGCAACCGATGAAGAAAAAAAAGAAACAGCAGTTTCAGCGCCTGGCAGACCAGTTCAGGGGCGACGGGGCCGAACCGAAGTGCCTCCATTTCGGCACCTGCGGGGGCTGCCTCTTTCAGGACATTCCCTACGAAAATCAGCTTGAGCTGAAAAAGGCCTATCTGAATGAACTCCTCAATGGAATCGTAAGCCTTGACAAAGTCACGGGCGCCGAACCCTTCGGCTACCGAAACCGGATGGATATTGTTTCAGCCTTCGGCAAGGTGGGCCTCAGGCCTTTTCTTCGGCTCATCGCCAGTAGTTTTTGCCATACAGGTAATTGTTGTTTTC
>CAZPEK010000183.1:0-7613 GCA_964585555.1 uncultured Leptospirales bacterium
GGCTCCTACCCCTGAATCCTGGTTATACCAGATTGATCCGGAGAGCAGATACAAAAAAGCCTCAAGACGGAGATAGGCGTCATGGCGCTGTTTATCATAATCGAGACTGGTTCCCGGCACATGGGCGTAATTCGCCTCAAACTGAAGCTTCCAGTCCTGAAGAATATTTGCCCACTTGTAACCGGTCCAGTCTCTACCGCCCTGCTCACGTTTCAGGGCCCGGTCTGAATAGAGGGTCTGCGTTATACCCACCTGGTAGATATTAAAATTACGCTGTCCCTCAATATCTGCGGTGGTTGCAAAATAGGGCATTATGCGGTACCTTCCATCAAATAAAGGAAATTCTGTTCCTGTTCGAGAATAAGCCGGGGCCTCCATCAGGTTGGTTAATACCAGGGCTTTTAAAATAAGAAAATCAAAATCCCAGTCGAGTTCGAGAAGAAGGCGGTGATAGGTGACATCGGGGTCCTGGTAGAGCCGTTTGAATCCCGTTGAACCAGACAGATCCTGTACCGGGTAATTAAAATATTCATCACTTGGAGTGTACCCGTATCCATCATTATCAAGCGTGAAAGCACCATAGATATAACCGACCCGCAAAAAATGTTTTTTCCCGTACCATGAACCGCCGATCACATGGGTTGCGGCAATATTATTATTTGCCAGAAATTTATTTGTCGCGTTTCCGTCACCACAGGACTGAAAGGCATAAGAACCGAGAACTGTAAATCGGTTATCCCGGTTTAACTGGTAGACCGGTACTTCAAATATAAGACCCGCCAGGTACTGCTGTGCCGTCAGAATAGCATTGGCACCTACTTTCAGATCGCCCTTTTCACGCATGACGGAATCATAAAATTCAAAAAAGAAGACCTCTACATCATGTACAAAGTAAGGAGACGGGGAGGAAGTTGAGCTCTGGGCATAAAGAGAAGAGCCCGCAACCGATGACAAAAGAGCTAAGAGTATCAAGGTATTTCCAAGTTTCTTTTTCATAGCAGCTTCTCCTTATTAAAATTCATAGGCTACGGAAATGGCAGGGATAAAGGAAGTAAAAACATGCTTCTGTTCGAATGCCCAGAGCACCCTGAACCCGGGGCTTACTATTACTTTCCGGGTAACCCGAAACTCATAGCCGGTCAGCAGCATGGCAACAAGACCGTCATCTCCATACGCTCGATCTTCAGGGAAAACAAGACCCAGCTCATAGCCCATGGCGCCGCCAAAAAAGAATCCCTTGACTATTTTCGCCCGAAAGCCGAACATCAACTGAAAAGTATAAAAAGAATTATCAGCACCATCACTGGAGTTATTGTCCCGGTAAGGGTTCATTAGATTCATTAAAAATCCCATCTGAATCAATCCCCCTGCCCATAGTTCCAGTCCCATGCTATAGCCATTCTGGTTAATCGGATCTCCCCCACTGTCTGCAAGGTCATCGATATAACCATAGTCACTCCAGGCATAGCCTGCCATGAAGCCCAGTGAGGCCTCCCTTGCCGTCAGGTTTGAGGTACTGAAAAGCAGACCTGTTACCAGAAGGTAAAATAATAGTTTTTTCATTATTAATCCCTGATTATTTAATTTATGAAAAATCAATACTTTGTATCTAATATAAATGGTATCCCCTGATAGAGTCAAACAATATTTCATTTTCAAAAGTTTTAACTTAATTCAACCATAGCTTGACATGAATACATCCCGCTGGTATACTGCTGAGTAGAATTGCAAAAATGCTTCGACAGGAACGTAAATGCCCTTAGATCTTGATTACTCAGAATTTATCTTACCAAAATCAGAGCAGTATTACAGTCCCGGTCTCAACGAGATTAAATTCATTGCCGAACGTCAAACTATTTCCCTGGTCCTCGGCTCATGTATTTCAACAGTACTGGTTGGCAAGGGCTCGGCATATATACTTGCAGCAAATCATATTGTTATCGCAGACCCTCACAAAGGCAGCCGTATCGCTACCAAAAGTGCCCGCCAGCAGATAGAAGAAATGATTACAGTATTTGAAAAAAATTTTGAAATTCCCTGTGACCGGATAGTCTGTTTTCACGTGGTAGGGGGAGGAAACAAAAAAGACAAAAATCTCTTTAAAATCAATGAAAGAAATATTGACATTTCGATGAAGATACTGCAGGAAAAAGGGATACTCAACATTTTCAATGACACAGGAAGTTACTTTGTTTCAAAATACTCTATCCAGAAAAACAATCTCTCTGTATTTATTGAAAACAAATTCACTAATGAGCATATATCATTTATAGTAGATCTCGACAGGATTTTTGAGGTAGATAAAAAAACCAGTCCCTTCCTGCCGATATCATCTATTGAAAAAAGTGATAATTTTGAAACCCTGGTGGATAAAAAGATTATCACTTTCATCACAGGTAAAAGAAACAGGTAAGCCTGTTTCTTTTATTCTGCCGCAGGTAATGTTGCGGTAAACATAACCCAGTGTCCTTCTTCGGATTCTACGCTGATGTTGCCGCCGTGTTTTTCCATAATTTTTTTACAAATATACAGCCCAAGGCCCGAACCTTTAATGCCCTCAGTACCCTTCTGCTTCAGGCGGCTGAATTTTTCAAAAAGCTTTTCTTTAATATCCGCTGAAGATATGCCAACGCCTTCATTTCTAACTCTGAGCTCTATCCCGCTGTCAGTATCAAGAAGTTCAATATGAATATCGGTTCCGTCTTTACCGTACTTCACCGCGTTGTTAATCAAGTTGGTTACAACGATTTTTAAGAGATTAGGATCTCCAAGAACCGGAGGAATATCTCTAAGATCTGTAACAAGGGGCATGTTTCTATAGTTACTGCTGTATTCAGGAACATCTAAAATCGGCTGCAGCACATCACTCTTGAAGTCGATCTTTTCCTGGAAAGATTCTATATCATCGATTTCCATACGGGAAAGATCAATATAACTGCGTATGATGTCCTCTAAATATCGGGTATTGCGGATAATCTTTTCAACTACTTCCTGCTGTTTATCATCAAGTTTGCCGAAATATCCCCGGTGGAGGGTTTCCGCTGTAGTCTGTACAACTGCTACAGGACTCTTTAATTCATGGGAAACAATTGCCATCAGGTCGAGCATCTGGGCAGTAGATTCATCCTGCCGGGATTTAATGGCATTTTTTACCACATCTCTGAATTCTTCAGGGGTAAAGGGCTTGGGGATATAATCGAAGGCACCCTGCTTGAGGGCCTGACGGGCAGTTTCTGCCGTGGCGTATCCGGTAAAAATAATAACCGTAACATCAAGCTTTCGTTCCTTAATAATCTTGAGAAACTCCATGCCCCCGATTCCGGGCATCATGAGGTCACTGATTATCAGGTCGTAACTGGTATTTTCAAGCTTTTCCAGTCCTTCTTCAGCGGAAAATGCTGTCTCGATGATATAGTTTTCTCTTCTGAGAATCCGTTGACAGCTTTTGTGAACAATGTCTTCATCATCAACGATGAGAAGCTTGATTTCCTTTTCCATGATTCCTCTCTCTTTTCTCGAAGTAGACATCATCCTCAAGCCGCTGCAACCCGGCTGGACAATGACATCTCAACCCGTCCGGGAAAAGCAAATCATATCTAACCATAATAATAAAGAGTATTTATATTGGCAACTCAATAATGAAAGTTGTCCCCTTTTCTAACTCGCTTTCAACAAAGATTTTTCCTCCATGGCGCTCAATTATGCCATAGGTGACTGCCAGTCCAAGACCGGTACCCTTCCCCGTAGCCTTGGTTGTAAAGAAGGGATCAAAAATACGTTTTAGATTTTCCTCGGGGATGCCTGTTCCATCGTCATGTACTTTAAGTATTATTATTTTCTCTATGCTGTCATACAATGTTGACAGTAAAAGATGCCCCCCGGAAGGCATCGCGTCAGCGGCATTGACCGCAAGGTTGCTGACAGCCGATTTCATCTGGTTTACATCAAGATTAAGGAGAGGAAGTTCAGGCTCAAGATCTTCAACTACCTGGATATTTTGAAAATTATAGGTTCTCTTTAGCAGGGTCATGGTTTCAGTGACAATGATGTTCAGGTCTGCTTTCTGGATCTGCAGATGGGTTTCCCGGGCGAAATCGAGAAGCTCCCGGACAATATTTCTGCACCGCATTGTCTCATTCACTATAACCTTAACATCCTCGGCATATTCACTCTCTTCAAGGTCTTCAAGAAGAAGGCTGCTGTAGGTAAGGATGCCGGTAAGGGGATTATTTATTTCATGGGCTACCCCCGACGCAAGACGCCCCAGGGAAGCGAGTTTTTCAGATTGAAAAATCTGCTTTTCTGTGTTTTCTTTAAGTTGTCGGTCCCGCTCTTTGATGGCCTCAACCATGCCGTTAAAAGTGCGGGTAAGCTGTCCCATCTCACCGTCATATTCCCGTTCCACGTGAGTAGTAAGGTTTCCCGCAGCAACATCCCGTGAGACATCAACCAGATCCCTGATGGGACGGACAATATTCCGTATCAGGTAATTCCCCAAAACCGTTGAAAGAATAGCGGTCAGTATCATCAATATTATAAAGTATTCCATGGTTTTTCGACGCAGAGCCTGGTATTTTTCTTCGAGTACCCCGACATAAAAAATACCGATAACACGTTTGGTCACGTCATAGATAGGCTGGTAGGCGGATATATACCATTGGTTCACCACAAAGGCCTTGGCAAGCCACAACTTTTCTTTTTCGACCACCTGGTGATACACTTCCCTGCTGACCCTGGTACCGATGGTCCTGCTTCCATCTTCACGTCTTACATTTGTGGAGATTCGTACATCATCAAGGAAAATTGTTGCCGTCCCCAGTTCAAAACCGTTGATTTTTTCATCGTGGAAGACAAGCTTCTTTATGCGGTCCACCAGGTCTTTCTTTTTATTCAGGATATGAGCACCATAGACAACTCCAATAAGACGCTTCCCTTCATAAACAGGACAGGCTGCCACCTGGGCGAGAGCCCTGACTTCCTTATCCTTTTTAACTTTTCTTTCATGGGGCGTGGATATTACTTCAACAATACAAGCATCTGCCAGCTCTTTCCCCCCGGTCAAAAGAATATTTCTCGGAATTATTTCAGATCCATAACAGGTTTCCCCGCTTTCAAGAACATGCCTCAGGCACGCCAACTCAGTGAGGGGGACACCCGCAGAACCCGTTATTATCCGTCCCGTAGCATCGGTCACATGAATGAGGTCAAAATCAAAGTGCTGCTTCAGATATTCAGTAACAGTATAGATATATGAAATATTTCTGCTTTGAATAGCCCTGGCCATCCGCTTTGAGGTCGCGACATGCTTCAGGGAAGTGGTGATCAGGGCAACGTCCTGATCATAAATATAGCTGGCAGTATCAAGGTGCTTTTTAACATTTTCCTGGGCCTGGGCAACAATGCTGTCTTCAATAATTTTCCGTCCGATAAGAATCGAGCCAACACCGACAGCAATAATAACCGCGAGAAAACTTGCCACCAGCCGTGTTTTGATATTACCCCAAAACAGAGATCCCATAACACCTCTCATCCATATATTAGAAACAAATATCCCGGTTTTAAAGATCTCTGTCTATAAAAAAAATTCCCTTACGAAGAAGCTGAGAAGAAGGAAAATTACTTGCCACATCTGAACGTTGTTATAATCTGCCTCTATCCACGAAAAAGAGATACCTGAAAGAGGTTCTTTCCGTCTCGTATCTACTCTTTGCATTTTGATAAATCTCCAGCAATTCGGAAAACCTCATAACGTATAGAAGGAATTTATGAAGAAAGAACTTGTACAAAAACTGGCTGATACTCTTAAAAATCGTACTTTAAAAAAAGAATACAGAATAATGGAAGTGTGCGGGACTCATACTACGGAGTTTTTCCGCAGCGGTGTTAAAGACATCTTCCCCGCCAACCTGACCTTGATCGATGGCCCCGGCTGTCCTGTCTGCGTTACCGCCAACGAATATCTTGACCGGGCTATAGAAATCGGCAAGGTGCATAATGCAATAATTACCACCTTTGGTGACATGATAAAAGTACCTTCATCATACAGTTCCCTGGGAAAGGAAAAGAGCCTCGGTATGGATGTCCGGGTAGTCTATTCTCCCATGGAGTCTCTCTCTATTGCGGAAGAAAATCCCGACCGGGAAGTAATGTTTCTCAGTGTCGGCTTTGAGACAACAGCCCCCACCCAGGCTGTTACAGTAATGGAAGCAAAAAAAAGAAACCTGAAAAATTTCAGTATTCTAACCGGCAATAAGCTGACTCCCCCGGCGGTAGCGGCACTCCTCGGTCTCGGGGAAGTAAGGATAGATGGCTTCATTATTCCCGGGCATGTTACCGCTGTTATCGGTGCAAAAGCCTGGGACTTTATCGCCAGGGACCACGGAAAGCCCTGTGTCATTGCAGGCTTTGAGACCCCTGAACTTTTAACAGGAACCCTGAAGCTTCTCGATCTTCTCGAAGAGGATCGTGCTGAAATGGTAAATGAATATCCCGAAGTTGTTCGTCCCGAAGGAAATCCCCGGGCAGTCGAAATACTCTATTCTGTTTTTGATCCTTCTGATGCAGACTGGCGAGGCATCGGGATCATTCCCGAAAGCGGTCTTGAACTGAAAAGCGAATATGCAGATTTTAACGCACGGACAAAACTTCCTGTCACGCCTCCTGAAACAAAGGAGCATCCCGGATGCCGGTGCGGAGAACTCCTCCGGGGTCTGATTCTTCCCCCGGACTGCCCTCTCTTTGGAAAAACCTGTAACCCTGAACATGCCGTCGGTCCCTGCATGGTTTCAAACGAAGGCCCCTGTGCGGCATACTACAAGTACTGGAGAAAATAACATGGAAAGAATTCAGGCCGGCCACGGAAGCGGCGGCAAACTGATGAATGATATGATCAATAACCTGATCAGAAAAACCTTTGGTGAAGAGAGTGTACAGCCCGATGACGCGGCAGTTGTTGATATTCCCTCTGCACAGGCCGCCTTTACTACCGACACCTTTGTCATCACACCTGTTTTTTTCCCAGGAGGGGACATCGGCTCACTGGCGGTTAACGGAACGGTAAACGACCTTGCAGTGATGGGAGCTGAACCAAAATATATTTCCTGCGGTCTTATTCTTGAAGAAGGGCTTCCCATGGATGAGTTGAAGACAATTCTTGAATCAATGAAAAGGGAAGCCGACGGCGCAGGAGTACAGATCGTTACAGGAGACACCAAGGTTGTTCCAGCCGGCAAGGCTGATAAGATATTTATAAATACCGCGGGCATTGGCATTTTTAAAAATAAAATTCAACGCCGCCCCATCAAAAAAGGTGATGTCATCATTGTCTCAGGAACAATTGGCGACCATGGTGTAACAATTATGGCTGAACGAAACGAACTCAGCTTTTCCAGGGGCCTCGAATCTGACTGTGCCCACCTGAATCACCTGACAGCCTCGGTAACCAGTGAGTTTCCCGAAAGCATAAAGTTCATGCGAGATGCCACCCGCGGCGGCGTTGCCTCAGTTCTTAATGAAATAGTTGCGGATCAGGATTTCAGCGCCGGCCTTGTTGAAGAAGTGTTTTAATGACGAGCCTGGCGGCTTCTTGCGGATCTTCCATCAGATATGAATCG
>CAZPEK010000184.1:0-7612 GCA_964585555.1 uncultured Leptospirales bacterium
CGCTGATCTGAACGCTGACCCGCGGGTCTGGATGTAGAAGCTGCAGGTGCTGCTGTCCCTGCAGGCTTGTCTGTTGCTGCTGCCTCTGCGGGTTTGTCTGTTGCTTCTGCAGGTGCTGCTGCCTCTACAGGTTTATCTGTTGTTTCGGCTGCAGGTGCTGCTGCCGGTTTTTCTTCTGTTGTTTCAGCTGCTTTTTCTTCAGCTTCTGTGTTTTTGATTTCTTCTGACATTGGTGTCTCCTGTGTCTATATTAGAATGGAATATCATCATCTGAAAATGGATTATTATCGACAGGGGCTGGGGCGCTCTGTGGTGCCTGATCCTGAGCCGGCATGTCGATCTGAACGTCTCCACCCGCGGCGTTGTCACGGGGTGATAAAAACTGTACGTTTTCCGCTACGATTTCAACTGCTGAGCGCTTGTTGCCGTTCTGGTCTTCCCAGGAACGCTGCTGAAGCCGTCCTTCGAGACCGAGGCGTGCGCCTTTCTTGCAGTACTGAACAACCAGTTCTCCAAGTTTGCCCCAGGCAATACAGTTAAAGAAACTTGCCTGTTCTTTTTTTTCAGTTCCCTGTACATAAGAACGGTTGTTTGCCACGGAAAAGTTGGCAACAGCTGTACCGTTGGGAGTGTACCGGAGTTCCGGGTCACGTACAATTCTTCCTATAATCATTACTCTGTTAAGGTCACTTGCCATGGGAATCCTCCTTTTGCCTTTACGCGGCTTTGATTTTTACGAAAAGATATCTGAGAATCTCATGGTTGAGTCTGAATTCGGCAATTACTTTCTCTACCGTTTCAGGTGATGTCTGGACAGTGGCGAAGAAGTAGTAGCCTTCTCTTTCACTGTCGATTTCATAGCCGAGCTTTTTGTTTCCCCAGGGATCTTCGCTGACAATCGTGACGCAATTATTGGAAAGGATATCTTTCATCTTTTCCTGGGTGGCCTCAAGCTCTTTGAGACGTAGAATTACAGTGAGTTCATAGGTGTTCATCAATGTTCTCCTTCCTTTGGAATATGCTGCTGAAATAACATCTGATTTTTCAGCAGAAAGGTGTTGCAATGTTTTCAAAAGGGGGTTATTTTAGCAAGAATTTTTCCCGTTTTTGCTGTTTTTGTGTTGTTTTGGGTGTAAGGAAATTGAGCATTATGTCTCATAAATCGATACAATTCTCCGGTGATTTTCTCATGTGAAGTGCCGCCTGAGCCTGTCAGACCGAAGGTGTCATGGAATAGTGATTTTTTTAGTAAAGGAAGATTTTCTCCAGGCTGTTTTTTAAAGCCTTGCATATTTTTAAAAATCCGGTTATAACATAAAACGACCTGTTATTTGGTAATATATCTGTATAACTGCAGTGAATCAAAAATTGATCGAGTTTTCCCCTGCACACATGAGCAGGTTTGTTTAATATATGAACTTTAAATGTTAACATTATTTTAGGGAGGAAAGGAAAAATGAGGAATGTAGGGAATGTTTTGTTGTTAATCCTTGTTGTCGCCCTCATGTCTATGAGCGGATGCGGCAAAAAATCAGGTTTTGATAAGGCCTTTCATGATCCTAACTGCATTCTGGGTCAGGAAGACATGGTTAAGTCAGGTCGGTATATCGCCGGCTTTGTTTCCATTACTAAAAAAGCTAAAATGATCAACCTGAAGGTGGGGAAGAAAACAGTTACTGTTACTTTTAATGATGCCACACAGTGGAACTGGTCAAAGATGGTAACAGATATTAAACTGCTTAAGGAAAAGAAAGGGTGTCTTGCCGTTGATGTGAAAATGGAAGGGGGGAAAAAAATTGCCACAGCAATTACGATACTTTCTCCTTATGAAGTCCCTGAGAACCAAAAAATAGAAATTGCAGAAATTAAAGAACTGATGAAGGGAATCCCGAATAAAAATGACAAGCTGGTTATTGTGGACAGCCGTCCTCCCTTTCGGTTCAACGAGGGGCATATCCCGGGGGCTGTAAATATTACTTTAAATGCAATGAAATCAGGTAAGGGGTTTGCAAAGCTTCCCGGGGACAAAACAGCTGTTGTTGTTTTTTATTGCGGGGGCCTTCACTGTAAACTGTCGCCTTTTAGTTCAAAGATTGCCGTTGAAAAAGGCTACTCCAATGTTCGGGTATATGTAAAGGGCTATCCTGACTGGAAGAAATCAAAAATGCCCGGGTATTCTCTTGCCGCATTGATTACTTCAAATCAAAAGAAAAAAATGCCCATGGTACTTCTTGATGTCAGGAAAGATGCAAAGACTGATCATATTCCCGGCGCAGTTGCGGTAAGTGCCGCTACTCTTGGCGCCTATAAAGCCCAGCTTCCGAAGGGAGCTGATATGAAACGGGCTCCTCTTATCGTGTATGGCAAAGATGCTTCCGGTGATGACATTGCCTTTGGACTCGCCATGAAGTTAACTGCAATGGGTTATGAAAACGTAACGGTTCTCGAAGGCGGTATTGATGCCTATAAAAAAGCCGGTGGAAAGACCGAGTCAAATAAACTGGCAGGGAAAATTAACTATGTACATAAGTTTCCCGCCGGTCATACAAGTGACAAGGCTTTTTATACTCTTATCGAAAAAGGAATTCCCGCAGACATGGTACTGCTTGATGTTCGGGAAACCGTTGAAGTGAATTCTGATCCCGCCATGACTCTTCTCGGGGCCAGGGCTATTCCCCTTGGTGATCTCGGCGGAAAGATCGCATCTCTTGATACATCTAAAAAGTACTATGTCTTCTGTACTTCAGGCATGAGGGCAGCCATGGCGCGCAACATGCTGGACGAGAAGGGCCTCAAGGCTTTCTACGTGGCCGCAAAGGTTAAGGGAGATGCTGCCGCGGGAATTGAAATCGGAAAGGTTAAAATTTCAACCGCTCAGATAAAGCAGCTCGGCGGAAAGGTACCGAATAAAAAGGCAGTACCTGCAAAGGCAGTTGAGGAAGACGAAGGCTGCTGATAGAGATTTATTCTATTTTTTAAATTCCAGGAAAGCGGCATTGCAGAGTGCCGCTTTCTTTGCCTTTACTTCCTTATACCAATAATATTAATGTTTCAGGGGTGAAGGAAGTTTGCTGGTCAGCAGAAGGATAAAGAGGCGATGAGAGCAGTCTAACCGTGACTGCACACCATGGGACCCATTTTTTGTCCACCCATGATGTGGATGTGGAGGTGCCAGACCTCCTGGCCGCCGTCAGCACCATTGTTGATGATGACCCGGTAGCCATTTTTGTCAATGCCCTTAAGGGCAGCTACTTCTTTCACCGCAAGAAAAAGATCTGCCATTATTTCCGCATTGTCTTCTGTGAGCTCATCGATGTTTTTGGTGTGGGTCTTGTGAATAACCAGTATATGAACCGGGGCCTTGGGATCGATGTCTTCGAAGGCATACACTTTATCGTTTTCATAAACCTTTGTTGAGGGGATACTTCCTTCAATGATGTTGCAGAATAAACAGCCCATGGGATACCTCGTGTGTAGTAGTCTTTCAGTATTTATACCGGGGCAGTTTTTTTTTGTCAATGAAAATGTATATGAGAACATGGCAGCATGAGCCCGTCAATTGAAGGCGTTTATTTTGAAGGCGAGCTTGGCAAAGCTCGCCTTCAAAAAACCGTGTCTTAAAAAAATGCGTCTCCAAAATATTTATAGACAGTGAAGTTGTCTCTTTCTATCATGAAGTCATGAATGATCATCTTGCAGTGTATCAAAATATTCGTGAGCGTGACCTGAGACGTGAAGGGCGCTTTATCGCCGAGGGACGTTTTCTCGTGGAGCGCCTTCTCTCTTCTTCGTGGGAAGCCGAATCTGTTCTCTCCAGTGAGCGAATGGCTGAAGAAATGAATCAGCTCGCCGCGGGCCGGTGTCCCGTCTATGTGCAGAGTAATGCAGAAATAGAAAAGATTGCCGGCTTTCGGTTTCATCGCGGCGTTATGGCCGCCGGTATCCGCCGCCCCTTTCGACGAACCAGTGAGCTTCTTTCTGAAAAGCAGGAATGCCGACGCCTCGTCATCTGTCCTGACCTGACAGATGCGGAAAACCTGGGGAGCATTATCCGCAGCGCCGCGGCAATGGATGTTGATGCCCTTTTACTGGGACAGGCTTCATGTGATCCCCTGGGACGCCGGAGTCTGAAGGTTTCCATGGGGACGGCCCTGGTTATGCCCCTGGTAGAAATGGAAGATGAAGCCGCTGATGCAGAGATACTGAAAGACGCGGGCTTTCATTTTTATGGAACCGTTCTAGATAAGGGAGCGACCGACCTGAGGGGCATTCTGCCGGTAGAAAAGGCGGCCCTTCTCCTGGGTAACGAAGCGGATGGTCTTTCGCCTCTGTGGCGCCGGTTCTCTGATACCCTGGTTACCCTTCCCATGGGCCATGGTACTGACTCTCTGAATGTGGCGGTTGCCGGGGGAATATTTATGTATGGGATTTTTGCTAAAGGCAACGAGAATCTTTAAAGCCGACTGCTTTTAAAAACGACGATGCGCGGGAGTGCTTTTTAAATATGCGCATCGTCGCTTTCGATCTTTGCTATTTCAGTGAAGATTTATTAAAAACAGAATTGCGTATTGCTGTATTATATTGAACTGTTTTGACATTCAGAACTGTGGTACCGCTTGTCCTGGCCATTTTTACCATAACTTTTTTCGGTGTCAGGATCCCTTCAATTTTTTGAATGTTGTAGTTTTCAATATGCTTGTAAAGGTGTCCCTTCTTGTAGATAGAAAGCTTAACGACAAAGAAATCGCTTTTTCTCACATAGATGATGATCTTGTCATAGATTTTAGAACCCCGGACTTTTTTTGCTTCAACAACGTAACAGGGTACTCCCATGGCCGAGGCATCAGCGAGCTTTTTATAGCTGTAATCATTTATTTCCCTGGTCTGCAGGTCGTAATAGGTCAGGTGTGAATTGACAAAGGATTTGCTCTGGTCAGCCCCGGCGATACGCTTGACGCGCCCTGAAGAGAGCCTGATCCACTGGTCATCGTCACGATTCTTGTGGCTGTGGGTTAATACCTTCATTTTACTGGGACGTATAAAGGTTACCAGTGCCCTGGCTTCACCATTGATTTTTTTGCTGGCCAGTTTAAACTCTTTAACTATTGAGCGCCCTCCCTTGGTAATAGTCATAACGATACGGCTTTTTGCGCTTGTCGGTTCAGGGAGTGCTTCTGATTTTTCGATTATCTGTTTTCCCGTCAGGGCAAAGAGTGCCGGCGCGGTAAGGATAAGAATAGCAAGTGTAAATAAAGACTTTTTCATGGTGGTAAGACCTCCTGTAAAAAAAATAGCTCATTCCCTTTCTTTATGGATATGTAAGGAAGATAACTATTTCGTTACTAAAAAAGCAACCAGTTTTCGTAACGCTGTTAACTTAATGTGCTATTTGTTACGTATATTTAACCGACTCAAGGATTTCTGCCGGGGGAAATCTTTAGCTCTTTCTTTTTTTGGAAAGGCTTGATTTTATACTGATTCCGAACTCCCTCCGGGGGCCTCTTTTGTCTCGCCACAAAAGAGGCAAAAGGGCGCTCTTCAATCGCCAGAGGGGCTCTACGGGCGGGAGTGCCCATCCTGGGCGACGCCCTATAGCTTATTCTCTCCATACTGTCATCCGTGACAGCCTTCAGGTAGTAATAAAATTTTTAAACTTGAGATAGAAAGAAATGTCGGGTTACCTCAGACTTGTATCATGTGCTCTAATAAACATTGACAGTCCTTCTTCTTTTATGTTATAGATAATACACTATCTAAAACAGGTGAATGATAATGGAAATTGAAGACAGGTCCCTTGAAAATGCAAAACGGCGTTTTTACGTATCCCTGGTGTTTCTTGCCGCCGGTATTCTCTATTCCCTCTGGCCCGTTGATTTTATTCCTGATTTTTTAGGGCCCATCGGGTGGATAGATGACCTGACGGTTCTTGCCGGTGCGGCCCTCTGGTCTGCAAGAAACTACCGAAACTTGAAAAAGGCCGGTGAAACTGAAGGTTCCTCAGAAACTGAATAACAGTCGTGGGAAGATAAAGAGATTGTAAAAAAAAGTATCCTGCAGCGGAGGGTTGCTGCAGGATACATGTAGTATTGGTTTAAAGATCCTCTACTGAGAGAGTAAGATTTTTAATAGCTGCGCTGGTGGAAGTCACCGTTCTTGAAGCTGTTCCTTCGGTAACTGCCCTGTCATACAGAACAAAGGCGGTATTTTGAAATGATGGCGTGATTGTTCTGATTCTTTTTTCGCCATAGGGAATAGTCCCGTCGGTCTTTACGCTGATGAGCAGTCCGAGGCCGTTGTACCCGACAATTCCATAACCCATTGCGGTCTGATAAACTTCTTTTGCTTCCGCCCGTTCGGCGTCATAGGCTTTCATCCACTGGAGGTTTCCTGATGCAGAAAAGGTCCCGGCAAGAACATCAGAGGGGTCATAACCGCTTGTGGTTCCGGCAGCAATAAAGGAAGAACCAGATGCATCAATTGAAGTAAACTCATCGTCTTCACTGTTGTTTATATCAAATTTTTTCTGCCAGATGAGCTCTCCGTTGAAACTGAATTTAGCCATAAAGAAGTCACGGTTTCCGATACTTTCGGGAACGCTTGTAGAGCCTGCGGCAATAATTCCGTCATTGACCGTTGCCACAGTATTAAAGCTGTTGAACACTTTATATCCAGATATTTCTTTTTTCCATACGAGGGCTCCACTTGCATCAACACGCATGATAAGGGCGTCACGATAAATATCATTGGTCCCTTCTGCTTCTACGGGGACGATTGCCCCGGTAATTATATATCCGCCATCACCTGCGGGGCAAAGGGCTTCGATATCCTGGAATTCAGTTCCATCATTGAACAGATAGCTTTTTATCCATTGTACTGCTCCGTTGCCGGCAAGCTTCATGAGTTGAACTTCATTGGTTGCCATAACTTCTTCATTTGTTTCAGGATCAGTGATAGTGTTTGAAGCCCCTATAAGCATTGCATAGCCGCCGTCGGAAGTCGCAATGGTTGATTTGGTTGTTGAGTAATTGCCGTCACTGTAGGTTTGCTCCCACTGAATGTTTCCTGATGAATCAATTTTTACCAGCCATGGTGAAAACTCTTCATTAAATGAATTTGAGCGGCATGAAAGGAGGTAGCCTCCGTCACCGGCAATAATTACATCCATGCCATCGATGCCTATTTCAATATGACTGCCGCTGTAGGTTTTCTGCCATTCAACCTGTCCTTCTGAGTTGAGTTTGGCTACCCATATGTCGCCCATATCCATTTCTGCAAACCGGTTTATTGATACGGTTCCGGCGATGATGTATCCACCATCGGCGGTTGGTTTCATTGATTGTGACATCTGTGTGCCTTCGGTGAATTCGTACGTCTTTGCCCAGTAGTTCGGGTCCCGTTCGGCGTCACATGCCGAAAGAGTGAGAAGAATTGCTGCAGCAATGATCATGGTAAGTGAAAAAAATGATTTCCTTTTGTAGCTCATGGTGATGACCTCGTTCTTTTTTGTTTTAAAAAGTATACACACCATCGGCCTGTTGTATGTCAAAAGGAAAAAAGAAAATATATTTCTTAATTATTGCGAACAAAATTTGACCAGTCCCGTTAGACGGTA
>CAZPEK010000185.1:0-5848 GCA_964585555.1 uncultured Leptospirales bacterium
AGGCTGAGGTCGGGCAAGCGCATCCGTTCGAGCTTGCAGTGACACAACATCCAACACCGAGAAGGAAAAATCCCAGGATAAAGGAAGATATCAGCACTATCGTGTAATCCATTGACAGGGCCAGACCAACAAGTCCGGGGATCATCAATGCCATTCCAAGAATGATAAAGGGTTTTCTCTTTCGCATTTTATCGGACACAGGGGGGAGTATAATCGCCCCAAAGATACCGGCTATCAGCATAATTCCGCCGATGAGTCCTGACTGTTCAATAGTAAAACCCTTCATTTCGCTGATTTGATCAACAACTGTACTGACAGCATTAAAAATACCAAGGCCAATAAAGAAGAGAATCATTGCAATTTTCATGTCACGGTTTGACATAACCTGTTTAAAACCTTCCAGATAGTTCATGCGTTCATCTTCAACCTCTACTCCTGGAGGAGTTGCAGGCCTCTCCCTGATGAAGAGGAGTACGATTACTGAACCAGCAGCGGCTATAATGCCATAGGTCATCATGACATTATTAATATTCGCGGTGCCTCCATTGCCCGCCTTAATCATCTCTGGCGTTGCAAGCATTACCGCAATAATACCAAGAAACTGGGCAAGGGTTGCTACGCCAACTGCAGTAGCCCGTTCATTGATGGGAAACCAGCGCACCGCCACCTTGGTTGCCGCGTTCAGGATAAAGGGCTGAGCAACTGCCAGGCCTATCTGGGCAATAAATACCATAGTATAGCTGTCAGCATAAACTCCCTTCATCAGGGCAAAGACACCAGTCAGCACAGTACCGATACCGACACCGATACGCATGCCGTAGGTATCAATAACATAAGAAGCAGGTATGCACATAACGACAAACACGGCCATAAAAAGCATGGAAAGCGCGTCAATGTGAAGCGCTGACACACCGTAGAAGACCTTTGCCTCACGGGCAATAGGCGCAAAGGTAAGCCACTGCATTTCAATAAGGATTGTAATCAGGGCAAAGACCGCAAGAATCACCCAGCGGTACCCATAAACTTTAATTTTATTCTCTGACATTATTTCCCCCGGTATTTATATTTTTCATTGAGCGATCTTCTTCAAAAACTACCGGGGAGGGAGTGGTGGGCCCACCGGGGGCCCACCACTCCCTCCCTGCCGTTACACATCGGCATGAACAATCGTGCCGGTTTTATGTTCTGTTTCTTCATTCAGGGTCTTAAAAAGTTTTTTATTATTATCATAGAGCTTTTTAAAGACTTCAAAATTACGGTCATATAATTCCTTATACTCAGGACGCGGCTTGTAGACCTGATCAAGGGGAATCAGTTCCTTGGCCCCTGAAAAGTCCGCTGAGAGCCCGAGACCCACGGCCGCGACAACAGTTGCCCCGATGGTTCCCGCATTCTGGGTATTCTTTATGGTAACGATTTCACGGCCTGTTATATCCGCAAGGATCTGGCAGGTGGCATCAGACTTTGCCCCGCCGCCGATAAAACGAATCGATGCCTGCTTCGGAATTTTATGCTCTACAGCCTCAAGGAGCCATCGTTTATGAAAACAGATTCCCTCAACAACAGCACGAACCATCTGGCCTTTTCCCGTTTGAAGCCCCAGGTTAAAAAAGATGCCCCTGGCAAGGGGATCTTCTTTGGGGGAACGGTTCCCGTGAAGCCAGGGTGTAAAAATTACATCCCCTGCCCCGGGGGGCGTCTCCTTGATCACCGTGGTCAGAAAATCATACAGGCTGTCATATTCACTCTCTTTATCACAGACATGCTCTTTCTCAAGGTAAATGCCCACATCATCAAGGGCAAGATGGTCACGGAACCACTGCAGACAGACACCAGAGGTCTCCTGTTCAGCCACGTAGTTATATCTTCCTGAAATGGCTCCAAGAATTGAGGCAACAAAGTTACCAATATCCACCATGCGCTTATCAACATTCGCCACAACCCATCCTGAGGTTCCGACATAGACATGGGTATCATAGAGATCGAGGCAGCCTGAACCGATTGAAATCATTGGCACGTCACCCCCTCCCCCAAAGACAGGGATGCCTTCAGCAAGCCCCATCTCGGCTGCGGCCCGGCTGGTCAGCGTTCCCGCCACCTCAGTTGCTTCAATGACCCGGGGAAGATGATCCATGTTCACATCAAACATCTTGCAGAGCTTTTTGCTCCATTCGAGCTTTCCAGGGCGGGTATCATAGATAAAGGTAATATTAGCAGAATCCTGGCCCATGGTAAATTCATCAGTACATTTCAGAACCAGGTAATCCTTCACATCGAGCCACTTATGAGTTTTTCCAAATACCTCAGGTTCGTTTTCCTTGACCCAGTGATACTTCCAGAGGGGATCCTTTGCCGTGGCAGCCAGTCCGCCGGTTATACGGAGACACTGGAGGGTTTTAAAAAGGTTCCATTTGCCTTCAATTTTAAAAAGCCCATGGTTCAGGTGTTTATCAATCTGCTTTGTAGACCGGCCGTCAAGGTAACTCATGGGATTACGAAGAACCTCTCCTTCTTTATCAACCATGATCAGACCCTGCATCTGGGCACAAAAGGAAATCCCCGCGATCTCTTTCGCCTCAACACCGGTACACTCCAGAACATGTTTTGTTGATTTGCAGATTGCCTCCCACCACTCATCGGCCTTCTGCTCAACACCGCCGTTATCAAGGGTGTACAGGGCATATTCTTCAAGGTAAGAATCTACCAGTTCTATTTCATCGGTTATACGGTAGAGGCAGGCTTTGCTGCCCGTGGTGCCTATGTCATAGGCCATAATATACGTCGAATCTTTCATTTCCCCTTCCCTGCTCCTGAATTAAACAAAATAATAGCGGGTAAATGAGAAACTGCAAGCATATTTCCCGTACCCGCGTGCATGCTGTCAAAAAGTGTTATGGCTCCGGTATGCCGAAGGCGTTACCTGCATCTCCTTCATAAAAGCCCGGTTAAAAGTCGTCAGGCTTTCAAAGCCCACCTGGGAAGCAATCTCCATAACTGATACATCGGTTTCACGCAGAAGCCGGCCCGCTTCACGAATTCTAAGCAGGTTAATATACTCACGAATTTTTTTATCCGTATACTGTTTAAAGAACCTGCTGAATGAATCAGGATGGAGATCGATGAAGGCAGCGAGCCCTTCACGGGAGATATCTGAAGAAAAATTTTCATTGATGAAGTTAATGGCCTTTTTTAATTTTTCTTCTGTAGAAGCAGTTACACTTACTGAATATTTCCTTTCGGTGAACTCATTGGTACATTGACTGTAACAGAAGGCTGCTTTCATATCTGTAACCCGTAACTATTTTATTTTACAGATATATACAGCATTCACAAACCTCTGTCTTATCAGAATCTGATGTATCAGAAATTGGTTTTACGAAATCTGGTGGGGGTTACCTTCATTATTTTCATAAAAGCACGGTTAAAAGTGGTCACTGACTCAAAACCGACGGCAAAGGCAATATCAATAATACTCTGATCGCTGTCAGAAAGCTTTTTCGCCGCCTCTCTAACCCGAAGCTCATTGATATATTCACTTATTTTCTTATCAGTATACATTTTAAAAAACCGGCCCAGAGAATCAGGATGCATATTCAGTGAAGCGGCGAGCCCTTCACGGGAGATATCTGAGGTATAGTTCTCTTCAAGGAAGGAAATGGCTTTTTTTATCTTTTCTTCTGTCGCACCGGACATGCTCAGCTCTCGGCGGTAGGAAGGCTTCTTTTCCATCTTCTGGTTAATCATCCGCTGGTAGAGGAAAGCATACTCCATGGCGTTGACGGATTGTTCCATAAAGGAAGTTAAAATCTGCATATCATTTTCAGTAAAATCTTCAGCATCGGGAAGACGCTCAAGGTATCCTGTGCCGACAATATCATCCCTGAGACGAACGACACCGCAGAGGACCTTCCTTCCTTTTATATCATTTAAAGTATCTTCAGTCAGGGAAAAATCATCCCGATTATCTTTACTTCCCCCAATAATAACACCCCGATTTTCTTTAAAAGCCGCCCTCGATATCATCAAAGCGATATCCTCACTGGCTCTCCCTTCACTTTGCATTACGGCACGAATTGTCAGGTCTCCTTCCTGGTCAGCCATAAAAAGATATCCGGCAGCAGCACCGGTAATTTCAACCGCCTTTTCAAGCAGCTTATTCATCAGGGTCTCAAAATTTAAAAGAATACTGATGTCCCGGGAAAGTTTCTGAACAGTTGCGGTTTGCTCTTCAGGCTGGCCTCCTTCATGAGACTGGCTGTCAGGAGAAGCCTTTTTGTCCCCACCACCGAAATCAGGGAGCTCTTTAAGCATATCAACATAGAGTCCGCGGCCGATCTCTGAAAAAAGCAGCTCCATGGTCCGCTCGTTTACCTTTGCCTCGAGCTGAATATTGAGTTCTTCAACCTCCCGGGTCAGGTCGATGAAGTTATTCTGCAAAACATAGGCCATGAAAATAATGACAATCAGATAGACATATTCCATGACAAAGATAAAGGGGTAGGCTCCTGCTCCCACCAGTGAATCATTGATTGCCGCGATAAAAAAAAGAACCATGGCAATGGTCAGGGGGCTGCGTCTCCGGTCTTCAGAATTTTTAAGATACCAGAAAACAACATAGAATATCATGACGGCAATAATAAACATGAAAATATACTGGGCAGAGTAGAGGAGCCCCGGCTGCACCTCATAATACGTAACATTCATAAAGCCCCCGAGACTGATATGCTTAATCTTCGGGCTGGCCAGGGAGAGGGTCAGGTCATTTCTCACAAAAAACCCGAGAAAAATGAAAACTGCCATAATCACAGTACCGGTATAAAAGGGAAGTTTCAACCTGAAGCGGGTCAGAAAAAAAACAAACCAGGAAAAACAAATAACGAAAAGGGCAATACTGGCAAACTGAAAACGCTGCCAGAACATTCCCTGCTCCAGGGAGCCGGCGTTGTAAAGTCCGGCGCAGAAAATATCATAGAGGGCGATAGAGAGACAGGTAAAGGCGAACCAGAGGTTATGAAGCTCTGCCCTTCGGCGGACATAGAGCCAGAGGTAGAGGATGCCTGCATATAAACTCACCGCCGCCATAAGGGCCGCGGGAAGTGCTGTCCATTTCATATTTTTGTTCCCGCTTTTACTTTCCGGACCCTTTCACTTCAGGGAACCAGAACCGGATTAAGTAAAAACCGGGAAAGGATTTTCGTCAATACATTTCTTTTCTCTTCACCGCTGGTTTATTTCACCGGCATTGCGGTTCCTGCTTCTCCCCAGGTGTGAAGATAAATACCAAAGGCGGGTAGATAAATCCGTGACCGAAATGTATCGTCAAGAATCGATCCGCCCGGATATGTCTGTATGTAGGTTCCGCCTGATTCATAATAATTTACCGCAGCAAGACGATGATAGTCTCCCCCA
Source organism: uncultured Leptospirales bacterium (assembly GCA_964585555.1). GTDB lineage: Bacteria > Spirochaetota > UBA4802 > UBA4802 > UBA5550 > CAZHNW01. Next base: position 5,410 of record CAZPEK010000185.1, read on the forward strand.
TCCGGTCTCCCGTCGATATGAAGCTCAAAGACACCTTTCATCAAATTGGATAGATTCCAGTTTCCCTCATCGTGACTAATTAAAACCGTGTTGTCATTAATCGCGTTTATCTCCAGGCTGGTTAATCCATCCATGTAAGTCTGTTCCGGTGCAATTACCACGGTATCCGAACCAGGCACCTCAGGATCCGGGTACTGACCTTCGCCAAGATAAAACCAGCTAAACTCGTTGCTCAGAGCTGCTACGACTATAAAAATATCCCTGTTTTTCGGGACCACCATAGAGACATACCCGGTGGGAGGTACAGCAAAGGCCCCTGCCAGCTCATCGATTTCATCCCACTCAACAAAATGTTCTATGGTGTAGGCGGCGATATAGACTATTGAGATATCTGTCGGGACAGTAGAATCATCAGAGGGAGGTGCTGATGCCCGCTGAT
>CAZPEK010000185.1:5948-7574 GCA_964585555.1 uncultured Leptospirales bacterium
CACCCCCGAGGCTGATACGTATTGTGGTGGTTTCAGTGGTATCGCACCCTGAAACCAGAACTGCTGCTGCAAACATCAAAACTATCATCAGTTTCTTCATGTTTATACTCCTGCAGTTTCATGTCCCCGGCCAGAAACATCCCCGTTGACTAAAAAGGTATCGATCCCTCCAGCCAGGTGTGAAGATAAAAACCGAAGGCGGGAACATACAGCCTTGATCTAAATGACGTATGAAGAAGTTCACCGCCTGGATAAATCTGTGTATAGGTTCCCCCTGCATTATAGAGATCATAATAATTCACCGCGGCAAGGCGCTCATAGGTTCCATCAGACTGCCCGTCAATATGAAGCTCAAATACTCCTCTCAGCAATTGAGACATATTCCAGCCTTCTTCGTTATGAGAAAGATAGGCTTCATCTTCGTAATTTGAGTCTATATTAAAACTGGTTAATCCATCGAAGAATAACTGTTCAGGATAAATATTAACGGTATTAGAATCCGGCAGCTCGGGATCGGGATACTCTCCGGTTCCAAGATAGAACCAGTTGCCTTCACTGCTCTGAGCCAGCAGAAGAATAAAGATATCCCGATTTTCAGGGACTACCATTGTAATATACCCGGTAGGAGGAGATGCAGCTGCTCCCACCGTTGCATCTATTTCCCGCCATTCAATAAAATACTCTATGGTATAGGCGGCAACATAAATCACCGAAATATCATCGGGAGGAGGTGCTGCCCCGCGATGATCACCCCCGAGGCTGATACGTATTGTGGTGGTTTCAGTGGTATCGCACCCTGAAACAAGTATAGCTGCTGCAAATATTATAATTGTTATCAGTTTCTTCATAGGGATACTCCTCTGTTTTTCTAATGAGCAGGTACCTATGAAGATAGAGTACATTGGGATTTAAATCAAAAAAAATTCTATCTTTTATTCCCCCGGATAACCCGGTTCTTCAGCCCAGGTGTAAAAATAAAGACCAAGTACGGGACAATAAATGCGGGCCCGGTAATAGTTGTCTTCTGTAACAGTGTTATTATAGGTATCATAACTATTGCCAGCTACGTTTAAAAAATCTATTTTTTCGATTAACCGGTATGAACTTCCCTCATTGCTGCTCTCTTCCAGGTGAAGTTCTAGAAAAGGATGAAAATCTTCTTCACCAAATCCTTCACCACTGAAGTTCATAAAAAAATCAGAACCATCTAAATAAACATGATCAGGAGTATAAGCACTTAATGAGGTTTCTTCTTCAAATGTATTCATTGTGACCGAAACAGAGGCACTGTCCGGCTTTTCAGCACCATTATAATATCCATCCCCGATATAAAAGGTCGCATCACTGCTGGTATTCGGCGCAATGACAACAACACCAAGATTGGTTTCAGACGGGACCACTATGGAAACACTTCCTGTTGGAGGTGAGGAAACACTTGAAAGATGGTGTAGCTGATATTCCGCATCAAGTTCAAAAACTGCAATATAGACAGCAGAAATATCGCCGGGTACAGCACGAGTGCCGCCAAAATTTACGCTGATAGTCGTAGTTTCTGTTGTATCACAGCCTGCCAGCGTCACAGCGGCAGCAAGTATTATAAAAATCATTAGTTTTATCATTAAGTAA
>CAZPEK010000186.1:0-7528 GCA_964585555.1 uncultured Leptospirales bacterium
GAATTCATACCGGTGATTCTATTACAGTTGCCCCGCCGCAGACACTGACTGACCGGGAATATCAGAAATTAAGAAATATCTCAATTGATATTATACGAGAAATCGGTGTCGATACCGGAGGCTCTAATATTCAGTTTGCCATAAATCCTGAAGATGGCCGTGTCATGATTGTCGAAATGAATCCGAGGGTAAGCCGAAGTTCTGCCCTTGCTTCAAAGGCAACGGGTTTTCCCATTGCAAAGATTGCCGCGAAACTGGCTATCGGCCTGACCCTTGACGAGATTCCCAATGATATTACCCGTGAAACTCCGGCATCCTTTGAACCGACCATTGACTATGTGGTGGTAAAGGCCCCCCGCTGGGCCTTTGAAAAATTTGAAGGTGCTGATTCAACCCTGGGCACCCAGATGAAGTCTGTTGGCGAAACCATGTCCATCGGCCGAACCTTTAAAGAGTCCTTTCAGAAGGCCCTTCGGTCCCTTGAAATTGACCGTTACGGTTTCGGGTCTGATGGAAATCTGAAAATTGATGAAACCCTTGATGGCCTTTCTGATCGTCATCGAACTGCAATTATAGAATCTGAATTAATGAATACCCGTGAAGACCGTATATTTTATGTAAAGGCGGCTTTTCAGCTTGGATGGTCTGTTGAGCGGATTCATAGCCTGACAAAAATTGATCCCTGGTTTCTAAATCAACTCAATGAAATATTTCAGCAGGAAAAAGATTTTGAAAAGGAAGTTAAGGCTGATGGGTTGACTGTCGAAAACGTGGTCAAGATGAAGGAGTACGGGTTTTCTGACCGGCAGATCGGTTTTATTACCGACCGTGATGAGCTGTTTAAACTCTCTCAAAAGGGGCCTGCTTTTCAGAGAAAGTACGTCATGAAAATAAAGGAAAAAGAAAACCAGGTAAGAAAATTCAGAAAAGAAAATGGCATCATTCCAGGCTTCAGGCTCGTTGATACCTGCGGTGGTGAATTTGAAGCCTATACTCCCTACTACTATTCAGCCTATGACCACGAAGATGAAGCATCGGCTTCTGATAAAAAGAAGGTCATGATTCTGGGGGGGGGGCCAAACCGAATAGGCCAGGGGATTGAATTTGATTACTGTTGCTGTCATGCCTCCTTTGCCCTGAGAGAGGTCGGCATTGAATCAATAATGGTAAACTCAAACCCTGAGACTGTTTCAACTGATTATGATACTTCTGACAGGCTTTACTTCGAACCCCTGACTCTTGAAGACATTCTGCATATCTATGAGCGGGAAAATCCTGACGGTGTTATCGTCCAGTTCGGCGGCCAGACGCCCCTGCGCCTTGCAAAGATGCTCGAAGAAAACGGTGTGAAAATTATCGGGACATCCCCGGATTCAATTGACCGGGCTGAAGACCGAGAACGTTTCGCTGATGTAGTAAGAAAACTTGATCTTCTTCAGCCGGAAAACGGTATTGCCTACACCCAGGAGGATGCGGTAAAAATAGCCGGGGATATCGGTTATCCTGTTCTGGTTCGTCCCTCCTATGTTCTTGGAGGCCGGGCAATGGCAATCATCTATGATGAAAAGAGCCTGTTGAATTATATTAAGACAGCTGTTGATCTTTCCCCTGAACACCCTATTCTTGTTGATGCCTTTCTTGAAGATGCGGTTGAAATTGATGTTGATGCCATTGGAGACGGTGAAGCTGTTTATATCGGATCGATTATGGAACACGTTGAAGAGGCGGGGGTTCATTCCGGAGATTCAGCATGCATTATTCCGCCCATATCGCTTTCAGATGACATGATGAAAGTTATTTCCGAAACAACCGAAGCCCTTGCAAAAGAACTTGAAGTACGAGGGCTGCTTAATATTCAGTATGCAATCAAGGATAATGAACTCTATGTAATTGAGGTCAACCCGAGGGCTTCCCGTACCGTTCCCTTTGTGTCAAAGACAACCGGTGTCCCTCTTGCAAAGATGGCGGTTAAGGTCATGCTGGGCGACAAGCTGAAGGATCTCGGCCTTACTGAAATGAAAAAGTTTCCATTTATCAGTGTAAAAGAGGCGGTACTTCCTTTTAATAAATTCCCGGGTGTTGATACGCTTCTTTCTCCTGAAATGAAGTCTACCGGTGAAGTAATGGGAATTTCCAGTACTTTTGGTGAATCTTTTTACAAGGCAGAACTTGCCGCCGGGGACCGACTCCCCATGGATGGATGCGTTTTCCTCAGTATCAACAGGCGTTCTAAAGATGAGCTGCTACCTGAAGTCAGAAGCCTTCATGAGCAGGGCTTCAGGCTTGTGGGTACTGATGGAACAGCGCGGTTCTATACTGATCATGGCATCCCCTGTGAAAAAATAAGAAAAGTAAGCGAAGGACGTCCGAATATTGTCGACCTTATAAAAAACGAAGAAATTGATTTTATCATCAATACACCTTCAGGAAAGATGTCAAAGGATGATGCTTTTTCTATCCGTCAGGCGGCTGTCAGGTATCATATTCCTATTGTTACAACCATTCCGGCTGCGAAGGCTGCAATGGGGGGCATGCTGGCGATAAAGAAAAGCGGAAATCTTTCTGTAAAACCGATTCAGGACTATCATAAAGAGGTTCGATAGAAATGGTAGAAAAAGAATTATTATCAGCTCAGGATATTGAACAAATCATCACAGAATTATCAGAAAAAATATTTGAGGATATTCCTGATATTGATCATTTTGCCGTTGTTGGAATCCAGTCAAGTGGTGTTGGACTGGCATCAAGGATTAAAGCCCGGATAGAAACCCTCGCGGGCAAATCCGTGAAACTGGGAACCCTTGACATTACTTTTTACCGTGATGATCTGGCGACAAGGGGGATTCTTCCGGTAATAAAAGAGACTAAAATAAATTTTAATATATCGAAGATGACAATACTGCTGGTTGATGATGTAATCTTTACGGGACGAACAACTAAGGCTGCCCTGGAAACATTGATGAGTTTCGGCAGGCCGAGTGCCATTAAACTTTTCTGCCTGGTTGACCGGGGAAACCGGGAACTTCCCATACAGCCTGATTACTGCGGTTTTACTGTTAAGACTACTTTTGCTGACAAGGTAAATGTCAGTATCGGGAATGATAACGATTCTGTGATTATGATTGAGAACCAGTAGTTCAAAGTACCGAAGAGCAAAAAAAAGAGAGCCGGGCAGTCCCGGCTCTCTTTTTTTTGCTTTCAGGTACCAGCTGTTACATCCCGGAGATAATACCCTCAAGGAGTTCTTCCAGTTTTTTTCCGTTACTGATATTTCGGTGGGAGCCTTCTATGGGATACCTGGTTGCCTCGGTCATTAGTTCTACCTGTTTTCGTATTTGATCGTAATAGTGCAGTTCTTTTTTAGTCGCCTTGATGGTTTTATCTTCGATCTCATTGTTGAGGTGGCTTGTGTCTGTCATGTCATAATTGAGTGCAGCCAGTTGCCTGACATCTGTACAGGCAACTGAAACATGGGCAAGGAGGTCTGAGTAAATCGCTCTGGTCATATTGTCAGGCTCTATCTTGCTTATGGTGTCTTCAATCTCGAGATACTTCATAAACTTTAATGAAATCAGTACGGTCAGTACTGTTATTGTCTGAAGGTTTTGTTCGAATACATGGTGTTTTTCGATAACGAGTTTTTCTATGCCCAGAGAGTCGTTGTGAAGCTGCCGGGTGAAGGCATGTACCTGTTCTGCGAATTCAAGTTGTGAGTTGGAATTATTACTAACTTCGACAGCCATATTCCATCCCTGGCCCGCTTTTTCTTTAAGGCTTTCAAGATCATCCCTGCTGCCATTTTCTACCATTTCCTCAACTGTTTTTAATTTACTCACCAGTTCAAGTCCCCTTTCAAGATTGGATGATGAACTCTGGATAGCTTTTTCAGCCTCTTCGAAGGCCTTGTCGGCAAGTTTTTTTAGTTTCTGGAGAGTATCCTGCTGAAGCTTTTTCTTGTAAAGGAGGAGGTTGTCCAGAAAAATTATAACATTGTCTTTCTCGATAATATTTTTAATATTTTCTTTTGCTTTGCGGATAGCATCTTCAAGGGCGGTAATTTTTTCAATCATTCCGGTGGACTGTTCGTCGCTAAGACCACCGGCATTTTTTAATTCTTCAATAAGGGTTTTCTGCTTTTCTGTGTTGGCAGTCAATACTTTGCCTGTATTAAAAACAATAGTATCCTGATTTCGAAGATCTATATTCGATTTCGCTACTGAATTGAGATCTTTGGTGAGGATATCGCCAATTTCAAGAGAAAGATTTATGAGCTTAATCGCTTCTTCAGAATGTTCTTTTCTCCGCTTTGATGATTCATTTACCTTTTGAGAAATCATCCCGAATTCTTCAGCGATAGTATTCAAGCTAGAAATGATTTCCTTGTTCATTTCGTTTCTCCTGTTTAAACCTTTCTATGATTTTAAATCGAAAAACCCGGGATGTCAAATTTTTTTCAAGGCTTTTAGTGCAGCTCATTTATCTAATGAATGATGAAAACTGGGATTTAAGTTTTGATAATCTTTGCATTAATGATACGCCGGATGCTTTGCCGATGAGGAGTTAAAGGGATCTCTTTCCTTTGAAAAATTGATATCTCCCCCGTGGAGCTGCCCCCTGAGATTCGAGAAGGATGCGTTTTAAGGAACGGGTTTTTTCCCTTCCATAGAGCCATCAAGGATCAACCCTGATTGACTGAGAAAATAGAATTTTCTATGAATTCAGTAAGTCTATCGGGGTTACGGCCTGTTTTTTTGTCATAATCCCGTAAAATATTCAAAATATATTTTAAAAATGTAATTGCATATTAACTCCCTGCGGGTATAAGCAGTAATTATGAATTCAAACAATATTTATTGATTATTTTAAAAACTTTTTCTGTGACAAAAAATCCAAATGAGGGAGTATGGTGCTGTTGTTTCAGTTAAAGTATACTATTTTTTAAATTTAGAATATTCATGCGTAAATTTTAAAAAGGAAGACTGCAATGAAAGATGTAATAATTATAGGTGCGGGCCCCGGAGGCTTAAGTGCTTCGATCTATGCTATTCGGGCAGGACTTGATGTACAGTTAATTGAAAAATTTTCACCGGGCGGCCAGGTGATGAACACCTTTGAAGTCGAAAATTATCCCGGTTTTGTTGATCCCGTTGCCGGATGGGAGCTTATGTCTAAAATGGAAGAACAGGCAAAACGTCTTGGCGTTCAGTTTGAACAGGGGGATGTGGCTGCAATTCAGAAAGATGAAGAGCAGAATGTCTTTACTGTTCGTCTGACCGATAACCGGGTACTTAAAAGCAGAACAGTTATTATAGCCTCGGGGGCTTCTCTTCGAAAGCTGGGCGTAGAGGGAGAAGCGGAGTATACGGGGCGCGGTGTATCATATTGTGCAACCTGTGACGGTGCTTTTTTTAAAGGAAAGATAACCGCGGTTGTTGGCGGTGGTGATACGGCCCTCGAAGAGGCTATTTTTTTAACCCGCTTTGCGGAAAAAGTCTATGTCATACATCGCCGCGATGAATTCAGGGGAGCTAAAATTTTACAACAGCGGCTTCTTGATAATGAAAAGATAATTCCTGTCTATGATACAACTGTTGATTCTATTAACGGTGAAGGAAAGGTCGAGTCGGTTTCTCTTACTAATAAAAAAACAAAGGAAAAACAGGACCTGCCAATAGACGGTATTTTTATTTTTGTTGGGTATATAGCCAATACTGATTTTGTTCAGGAAGAATTGCTGAATTCCAGGGGAGAGGTTGTTGTTGATATGGAAATGCGGACTGCTGTTGCGGGACTTTTTGCAGCTGGTGATGTGCGAAGTGATTCCAAAAGACAGATAGTTATGGCAGCTGCAGACGGCGCGACAGCGGCTATCAATGCCTATGAACATATATTTAACAGTGATATGCCATAGCGGTTTTACGGTAAAAAGTTAAAGAATATTTTTGTCAGAGGAAGGAAGAATGAAAAAGAGAGTACTTGTTGCAGTTGTGATGCTGGCTGCCCTTGGGGCGGTCAGTTGCGGATTTTGGAAATACTCTGATGTAAAAGCTCATATAAATGAAATGATTGAATACCAGTATCGTTATATAGAAAAACTCGAAAAGGCTGAGAAGGGGGAAGACGTTGCCCGGGCCTTAAACGAATATATCGACACCATGATTCGATTTAGTACTGACTGGCAGAAATTGACGGAAAAATATCCTGAATTGAAAAAGGATGAAGTCCCTGATGCGCTGAAGGGGTATTTTAAGAAACTTAATGAAACTATTTTTATTGTGAGGTCTCGTGTCGAGGGTCCATTGAACCGTTACAGTCTTCACCCTGAAGTATTGAAGGCCCATAAGCGCTATACTGAAAAGATTCTACAGCTCGGTAACGATTCGGCGGATAAATAAATTTATATTTTTTTGAAAGTGTAAACAGGCTTATTTATTCTATGCAGTCGGCGATTGTTTCAATGCATTCCCAGAGTCTGTCTCTCAATGTTTTCAGCCTGATTTCATCGATTTTAAGATAGTCAAAATTAAAATGCTGCTCATTCAGGAAAAGCGATCGGGATACTGAAAGTTTTAAAATGGGTGTTCCTGATGTGCAGTATCTATCCATAATGTAACTTTCAAATAGCGGATGGTTGAGACTGAACCGTGTGCATACAGTGCCTTTTTCCCGGGAGAATTTTTTTTTCAGCAGTTCAATAAAACGCTCTGCAAGTTCAATGGGGGCACAGGGGGTTTCCGGCCCCTCTTTCAAAAGTCTGTTTTGCACCGTGAAGAGAGGCCTGGGGGCTCCTGAAGATGGTGCTGATGCTGAGACAGTATGACAGTCAAGAATCAGCTTTATCCGGCCTGTGTTGATTATTTTTTCGGCAGTCTCATGAAAGGGGAAATAATGCCTTTTGAGTATATTTGCCAGGGCGATTTCATCGGGAAAATGGTCAGGGAGAAATATATCTTTATTACGGGATGTCATTTTATTCATTACTGATTGTGAATTACTTTTTAAGGCCGTATATGGTCTGTTGAGATCGATAAAAAGACGTGAAATGTCGGTATGAAGATAGTGTGCCCGCGTGTCGGGAAAAGAAAAGAGTTCAATCGCCCCCGTATCGGCTTCAAGGAATATTTCATGTTTTTCCAGGATTGTATAATCTTTCAGCTCTTCAGGAACGTTGTATCCTCCATGGGGAATAAGTATTAAGATGTCCTGATTTTTTTGATTCATAATAGTTTTGGTCTGAAAAGTTGTTGATTATTTAGTCATATTTCAGCAACACTATGGTTTCAACTGTTTTTGTAGAAAAGCAGAATTTATTTTAAATTAAAATAAATTCTAAAGAGGGTGCCTGTGGCCCCTGCAAGGGGAGACAGGCACCCTCCTTAGAATAAAAATATACTGATAACGATGAAAAATATAAAAACGTCCAAGGCTTTTCTTTTCGATTTTGACGGAACCCTGGTTGATACCATGGGAGGTTATGCTGACATCGCCGCTGCGCTTATCAGTTCCCGAGTTCCTGATATCTCCTTCG
>CAZPEK010000187.1:0-7472 GCA_964585555.1 uncultured Leptospirales bacterium
GGTAAATGTGGCGGGTGGATGGGAGGAAAGCGTGTGTTCTTACCCGGGGAGGTCTGGTAATCTGTGGAATTGATGTCTTTCGAAACCACAACTCATACAGAGATGTATGTCTGGTTTGCCAGAAGTCAGCAGAGGCCATAGTACCGCGGAAGGTCAGGAAAAGCGGGAAGGGCCGAACGTTAAGACGCTGCGGAAGCTTAATTCTTGTGACTCAGGCGTAAATAACAGCCAACTCACACAAGTGAGCCTTCAGGCCGGATGGATGGGAGAAGCCCTGATAGATGGCCGGAAGAGTTGAGTCTGAGCCCAGCGATGAAGAGTGAAAACAGCAATGGATAGGAGAAATGAGCAGTAAGCTGTTTGAACAAATCCTGTCAAGAGAGAACATGATAAGGGCACTGGACCGGGTGCGCCGAAATCGTGGGAGCCATGGTGTGGATGGAATGACGGTGGATGAACTTCCAGCCTATCTTGAGACAGCATGGCCATTTGTCAAAGAGGAACTGCTTTCAGGCACTTATGTGCCTCAACCCGTCAGGCGGGTAGAAATACCAAAGCCTGATGGAGGAACAAGACTTTTAGGAATACCAACCGTTCTTGACCGCCTCCTTCAGCAGGCGATAGCTCAGGCTCTGAGTCCTGTATTTGAAGAAATCTTTTCGGAAAACAGCTACGGCTTCAGGCCTGGAAAAAGCGCCCATGATGCGATGCGGAAATCCCGTGAGTATATCCAGCAGGGGTCTAACTGGGTGGTGGACATAGACCTTGAGAAGTTTTTCGATAAGGTGAACCATGATATCCTGATGTCACGGGTAGCCCGCCATATCGAAGACAGGAGAGTTCTTAGTCTAATTCGGAAATACCTTGAATCTGGAGTGCTGCTAAATGGAGTAAAAGTCACCTCAGAAGAAGGAACCCCCCAGGGAGGGCCGTTGTCACCGCTTCTTGCCAATATTCTTCTTGATGACCTTGATAAAGAACTGGAAAGTCGAGGTCACCGGTTTTGCCGATATGCAGACGACTGTAATATTTATGTCCGAAGCAGGCGGGCAGGTGAACGAGTCATGGCAAGTATCAGTAAGTTTATCACTGACACGTTGCAGTTGAAGGTGAACACAGATAAGAGTGCGGTAGATCACCCTTGGAAGAGGAAATTTCTGGGGTTCAGTTTTTATTGGAACAAAGACGGTATAGGTATCAGAATTCACCCGAAATCAATCAAGAAAATTAAATCATCTATCAGGGAAATCACAAACAGGAATTACAGCAGGAACTTCGAGGAGCGACTTGAAGCACTTGCCAGAGTGACAACCGGATGGGTAAATTATTTCGGGATAGCCGACGCGAAGAGAATCATGGAAGAACTCGATATGTGGACAAGGAGAAGGCTCAGAGCCTGCCTCTGGAAACAGTGGAAACGTATCGGTACGAAATATGATAATCTTGTCAGGCTGGGTGTGTCACCCCCCAAGGCCTGGGAATGGGCCAATACCCGGAAGAAATACTGGAGAATTTCAGGGAGTTTCATTCTGTCAACAACAGTAACTAACGAATTTCTTGAGATTTGCGGGTACAAGAGTTTTGTAAAGAGGTACTTAATAATCCACGGTACTTAACGAACCGCCGTATACCGAACGGTACGTACGGTGGTGTGAGAGGACGGCAGGTGAAGTAATCACCTGCCTCCTACTCGATTGTCTGCAGGCCGATGGTGTAACCGGCCGTTTTAACTTCCTTATTCCCCTATCATTTCAGATTCTTTAATAATAAAACTGAATATAACATTTATTATCCCGAGAACAACAAATCCCCAGAGAAATGGCGTGAGGGTAATGGTGTCTGCTGCTACCCTGGCATCAGCCAGTGCTTCAACTGTTATGTGTCCGAAGACCGCCATAAGGGTGATAAATAGAGCCCCGGAAATCTGACCGGAGAGAACGATCATTCCCTGGGAAGTCGATTCGGGAGCCGGATGGCTTACCTCGGCTGCATACTGGTAGCCCAGGGGAGCCGCGGCCATGAAGAAGAAGCCGAAGATGCCGCTGCTGATCATGAGGGGTATATATCCTGAGAAGATCGTCAAACCGATCAGGCCGGGAAGCATTGCAATGAGACAGAGTTGAAGAAATATTTTTCGTTTTCGAAATTTATCCGACAGGGGAGGGATGATGATTGCACCGACAAGGCCGGCGACCATCATGATGGCTCCCACATCTCCCGCCTCGTTGCCTCCTGCCTGCAGTCCCTTTGAAGCGAGGATCAGGTCAACAAAGGTGGTTATGGCATTGAACATCCCGAGGCCAATAAAGAATATTGCCAGTAGAATGAGCGAGTCTTTTTTGGTGAAAATATATTTGAGTCCATCGAATACTCCATACCGCTCATAATCATCTTTACTGCAGGGAGGTGTTGCAGGTTTGTCCTTAATAAAGAGAATAAAAAGAAGGGCCGCGGTAACAGAAATAATACCGTAGGCCTGGAGCATTTTAGCGACAGAATCAAGGGTCAGGGCGCTGGTTCCGGGAGCCAGAAATGACTGGGCCAGGGGCTTGGTAAGGGCCATTGCCAGGATGATGCCGAGAAACTGGGCCAGGGCGGTTATCCCTGTTGCTGTAGCCCGTTCGTCAATGGGGAACCATTCGGCAGCAACTTTTGTCATTGCATTCATTATAAAAGGCTGGGCTGTTGCAAGGGCAAACTGTGATATGCAGACCATGGTAAAGTCGGCGGCATAGTAGCCCCGGAGGTATCCGAAGATTCCTGTCAGTATTGCACCGATGCCCACACCAACGCGGAGGCCGTAACGGTCGATGATATATGAAGCAGGTACCGAAACAAAAATGTACACGAGCATGAAAGACATTGATAGCAACACGATCCAGAAGGCACTTTTCTGGTAAATCGAAATAGCATCAACGGTTATCGGCGCGAAGGTGATCCAGTTGAGCTGAATGACCGCGTTGATGAGAGCAAAAGCCGCCAGTACCACCCACCGGTAGCCGTATACTTTATAAGTATGATTTGTCATGGGCCCTCCGTCTAAAAATAATAAGAATCGTAGAGCTACGCAGCGTAACAATGTTATGAGAATGCCGTATACTAAACAATGTAAATTAAAAGTCAAGGAATAACGCTCTCATATGTTTTTTATTGGAAGATTATACTTATTAATGATATATTATTGGAATCGAAGTCTATCGGAGAAAATCAATGAAAATTAATCGAAAAGAATTCATAGAAAAGACAATCCGAACAGGAGTGGCAGCAGGGGGCGCCTTAATTGTCGGTGATACCGAAGAGCTTCTGGCTCTGGAGAAGACCTTTAGGCAGAAGGGGCGCTATGGACTGGTTGCCCTGAAGGGAAGTATGCCTGATAAGATGTTTGCCCGGGGTATTGCCGCCATGGGAGGCATGGGGCGATATGTCAAGCCGGGGCAGACTGTTGCGGTAAAGCCGAATATCGGCTGGAATGCCCCGCCGGAGCGGGGAGCCAATACCAATCCCCTGCTGGTTCGCGCCATTGTGCAGGAATGTCTCAGGGCGGGGGCTAAAAAAGTCTATGTTTTTGATCACACCTGTGATGTCTGGAAAAGCTGTTACCGCAACAGCGGTATTGAAAGCATTGTGAAAAGTTCCGGGGGTATTATGGTGCCGGCAAACAGCAAGGGTTATTACCACGAGATAAAAATACCTAAGGGACGCAGTCTCACTGATGCCCTGGTGCATGAACAGGTTCTTGAGTCAGATGTATTTATAAATGTTCCGGTGCTGAAACATCACAGCAGTACGGGCCTGACTATCGCGATGAAAAATCTCATGGGTGTGGTCTGGAGCCGCCGCTGGTGGCATATGAAAGACCTCCATCAGTGTATTGCTGATTTTTCAACCTACCATAAGCCTGATTTGACGATTGTTGACGCCTACCATGTCATGAAGGTCAACGGGCCGCGGGGCGTCAGTGTCAGTGATGTGGTGACCATGAAGGCCCAGTTGATTTCAGAAGATCCGGTTACGGCAGATGCGGCAGCGGCAAAGCTCTTCGGCAGGGAACCTGCAGGTGTCCGTTATATAAAACTTGCCCACCAGATGGGCGTGGGAACCATGAATCTTGCACGTCCCACCATCAAGCGGATAAAGATGTGAGGTTAAAAAACCAGTGACTAAAAAGAAAGGCTCCCCGGGGGGATTGAAAATATTCAGGGTGGTGGTGGCCCTCCCGTTTCTTGGATTGCTGCTTCTGCTCTTCCTTGATTTTACTCATTCGTTCCCTACGGCGATGTACCGGGGTGGGGAGTTTTTGCAGTTTCTTCCTTCATTAATAAAGTTTATTAATACTTTTTCAGTGGCAGCCCTTGGCTGGCTTGTCGTCTTGGCCCTGACAGTTTTTTTCGGGAGGGTGTACTGTTCTTTTCTCTGTCCCCTGGGGATTTCCTTTGATGCAATGAGGCGTCTCGCGCCGAAAAGGCTTAAAAAACTTCCTCCTTTCAGGTCGGGAGGCTTTCTCCGCTATGGTGTTCTATTCGTTTTTCTGGCCTCTCTTGCCGGGGGATACATGATAAGCATCAATCTTCTAGATCCCTTCAGCAACTTCGGCCGCCTGGTGACTGACCTTGCGCGCCCCCTGGTTATCGGGGCAAATAACGGAACCGTCCATCTGCTTGAGGCGGCGGAGGTGTATAAACTTCCTCCCCATGATCTTCGAGGTTACTCCCTGCCGCTGATAGGCTACGGCATCATCTATCTGGCGGGAATAGTTTTTCTTGCCCTGCGACGGGGGCGTCTCTACTGCAATACCCTGTGCCCTGTGGGAACGGTGCTGGGGCTCGTTTCGAAGTTTTCTTTTTTTAAGGTGCATATCGATGAAAAAACCTGCACAGCCTGCGGCGCCTGTGCCCGGGTATGTAAGGCGTCATGTATCGAACACAAAACGAAGCTGGTAGACCCGGCACGCTGCGTGGCCTGTATGAACTGTCTCGATGTATGTCCCGAAGACGCAATTGCGTATAAGTTTCGTTTAACGTCTCATGGGGCCGGCAGCCGGGAGGGGAATAGTGAAAAATAATTGTGAAGGAAGTAAAAGAAGCCGCCGAAGCTTTTTACTGGCCGTGGGGGCATTGTGTATCGCGGGAGCACAGCGGGCTTACGGTGGCGGGAAAAAAATCATTGTACTGGTGAAGAATAAGATTCCTGTCAACAAGACTGTTACCGTAACACCACCGGGTTCAAAAAGCATTGATCATTTTACCCATGCCTGCATCGCCTGTCATCTCTGTGTATCCGCCTGTCCGTCTCAGGTGATACAGGGAGGGGTAAAGCGTTACGGCGGAACAGGGCTTTTTCTTCCCTACCTTGATAATGAAAAGGGTTACTGTACCTATGAGTGTAACCGCTGCGGTGAGGTCTGTCCATCAGGGGCAATACTTCCTTTGCCATTGAAAGAGAAACAGCGTGTCCAGATAGGGAAGGTTCATTTTATTCGTGAGAACTGCATTGTTGTCACCCAGGGGACGGTCTGCGCCGCCTGCTCCGAACACTGTCCCACAAAGGCGGTTGATATTATTCCCGGGAGCAAACCCCCGGTGCCGGTTATAAACCAGGATATCTGTGTCGGCTGTGGGGCCTGTGAATATGCCTGTCCTTCCAAGCCCCATAAGTCAATTTATGTTGATGGCAACCCGGTACATTTGAAGGCTGATAAACCGAAAAAGATAAAACTGAAGGCGCCGAAACCTGATGATGATTTTCCCTTCTAGAGGTACGGTTATTCTTTAATGATCCATTCTTCCGCCTCTTTAAGGCTATTGAAAAATTTATTTACCCCGTCGACGTTTTCAATTTTCAGGGATTTGTCATAGAAACTGACACATGTTTCTACTACTGTTTTTTCCCGGATAACAAAGGCGAGTCTGAAGCGGTTGTTTTTCTCAAGGAAAGAGATAACTTGTTCCTTAACATATTCCTGCTCCGGGGGGGGGACAAGCTTTTGCTCGGTTACGTCGCTGATTATTTTATAAAAATCTATTTCACCAAGGGTGTTCATGGAAAAATCAATGGCGCGCCGAAAATCACGGCTGCTGGAAAACCCGGTCCATTTCTGGTGGAGGTAACCCTTCTCTTTATCAAGGGTAATGGTAACATATGGTGTTTTGAGTAAAATCATGATTGCAACCCGAGCCTTATTATATTATGAGCACTATGCAGTATCCTCAATTTTGGACAAGAAGTTTTTAAAATATTTATGTTTCATTGCAGCATTGCATTTTTCAATCTAACTGGCTATACTGATCCTGTAGTTTTTTGACAGAGCAGGTGACCGTCAGGTATAATAAATTGTTTCTATGGGGGAAGTAACATGACCTATCCGGTAACACTTATCCAGGGAGACGGCATCGGCCCCGAAGTCGCACAGGCAGCACGAAAAGTAGTAGACGCGACAGGGGTCGCAATTGAATGGCATGTACATGATGCCGGCGAGGCTATGATTGAGCGTTACGGCGAACCGATGCCCCCCTCAGTTATCGCTTCGATTAAGCAGGATGCTGTTGCCCTGAAGGGACCTGTTGGCACCCCCATCGGTAAGGGCTTTCGTTCCGTTAACGTGGCGCTCCGTCAGGAACTTGAGCTCTATGCTAACTTCCGTCCCACTCATTCAATAAAGGGGATAGATTCGCGGTACAGCGATGTTGATCTCATAGTTGTACGGGAAAATATCGAGGGCCTTTACAGCGGCCTCGAACATACCGTAGCCCCTGGAGTGGTTGAGAGCCTTCGGGTGATTACAGAAAAGGGCTCAGAGCGTATTGTACGCTTTGCCTTTGAAACAGCCCGGCGCTATAAACGTAAAAAGGTAACGGCTGTTCATAAGGCGAATATCCTGAAGCTCTCTGACGGCCTTCTTCTTGATGTGGCCCGGAAAGTGGCCGAAGACTTTAAGGATATCGAATACGATGAGGCTATTGTTGATGCCACCGCCATGAAACTGGTTATCGATCCGACACAGTTTGATGTCATGGTGATGGAAAATCTTTTCGGCGATATTATCTCTGACCTGACCAGCGGTCTGGTGGGGGGCCTCGGGGTGGCCCCCAGCGCTAATATCGGTGAAAAATATGCGGTCTTCGAGGCGGTCCATGGTTCAGCCCCTGATATTGCCGGCAAGGGGCTGGCTAATCCGACGGCACTGATTTTTTCAAGCGTATTGATGCTTCGCCACCTTGAAGAAAATGACGCGGCAGACCGGCTTAACGCGGCGGTTATCGAAGTCATTGGCGAGGGGAAAAGCCTCACCCGTGACCTGGGGGGAAGCGCCGGGACTGATGAGTATGTGAAGGCAATTGTTGATAAGCTGAAGTAGCCTGATGATCCAGCTTTTTCAGAATATTCGCCCTCCCTGGGGGATATTCATACCGGGTATGGTAACCGATGCCTGTTCTAAAAAAGAGCAGGCGTTTGTTTTTTGCTTGTTTTTTATT
>CAZPEK010000188.1:0-7418 GCA_964585555.1 uncultured Leptospirales bacterium
GGACGGGGATTTGAAAACATCAAGGGAAACTTTTTATTTCTCGGGGGAGAACAAAAAGATGAACTCCTTACTTCAATTAATCGAAGGCCCGTTGAGATACTCAACCTCCTTTCAACTCAGGACAGGATGGTAAACTCTTTCATCGATGAATTAAAACAAAACACTACTTCCTTTAACCGCCTCTTTTATATTAAGGCTATAGAAGGAGGCGCACACCGTGAAAAGTTTGACCTTATGGCAGATTCGTATATCAAGGCCCTTTCGGCCCGAAATCAGCTTCAAAAAACCATGCAGATGAAACAGCCTGAACGGTTCATTGAAAACGGCGACCATGCCCCTGCAGAAATTGTCTACCGTATCAGTGACCATGCCCTCTATCGGGACGGAGAACTTCTCCCGGTAGAAACCCCCGAAGATCAGAAGCTTCTTCGAAACCGCTTCTATGTTATCGGGTACTGGACAAACAAAACCCTTATGAATGTTACGGATAAACTGATTGCCGCCATACAGAACGGCCTTGATGAAGATATTATATTTGAAAAGGAAGACAGCATATTAATCGATTTATCAGAGCGATGCATCCTTGACACCACAACCACGGCCAGCCTTGTTCAGATACTTTCAAAAGAATTTCTCGAATACACTGAACTCAGGGTTGCGATTAACACAAAAAATGATCAGCTCCTTGCCCAGTCAAAGGGCTACGGTCTCTTAAAAAAATCTCTGATCCGCGTCTGAAAACATTTTAGTGACCTATACTGTAGCGCACCTTTTCGGGACCCAGCATCTGTGCCAGATCATTGACAAGCTGCTCTGAAGGCTTGATGTTAAAAGTGGTATGGGCTTTTATCACCTTCTCCCGGGCGCTCTCTTCGTTAAGGTGAAAATAAATCGGACAATCACCCTGATGACGCTGAAGTGTCTGTTTCAGTGTATTAAGGAAGTTATCACTAACCCCCGGGGTATCAAGCTTAATATGAATAGCTGAAATAGCCTCGCGCCTCACCTCTTTCAGGGGCCGTACATTATTGAGAATCATTTTCTTTGGCACAGTCCCGTCAAGTTCAATCTTTCCCGATACAACCAGGGGCGCTCCAGAAAGAAGCAGCTCTTCATGGCGGTCAAGGGTCCGGGAGAAGACAATGATTTCAAGGGTTCCTTCCAGGTCTTCAAGAATACCGATACCGTAACGCTTATTATTTTTCTGGCTTCTCCGGATATCAAGATCATGGATTACACCGACAATAGAAAGCTCAGATTCACCATGATCAGCTGACAGTTCTGCGATGGAAAGGGAAGAATAGGCACGAATTTCCTTTTCATAGCGCGCCAGGGGGTGACCGGAAACATAAAGGCCAAGCACTTCCTTTTCATAATTCAATCTTTCAGTCTCAGACCATTCGGGAACATTACGCAGATCAATCATCGCCTGTTCTTTTGGCGTTTCATTCATCGTAAAAAGATTTCCCTGTCCTGAGGCCTTGTCTGCCTGGAGATGGCGGGCCGTATCAAGAATCAATTCTACTGAAGCGTTGAGCTGAGCCCGGTTGCCGTGCATGAGATCAAAAGACCCGGATTTAAAAAGGGCCTCGAGAACACCCTTGTTTACTGTCATGAGATCTATGTTTTCAAAAAAACTTTTCAGATTTTCAAAACCCCCAAGCCTGTCCCGGGTCTCAATAATATTTTCTATAGCCTTTTCTCCAAGCCCCTTGATGGCGCTGAAGCCGTAGCGAATCTTTTTCCCGTCTATGGTAAAATCAAAATTACTCTTATTCACACAGGGAGGAAGTATCGGGATGCCGTGCCTTCGGGCGTCGTTGCTGAAAAAAGCGACATCATCGGGAGAAAGAGACATCAGTGCCGTCATATATTCAATCCGGTAATGAGCCTTCAGATAGGCGGTCTGATAGGTAACCAGGGCATAGGCGGCAGAGTGTGATTTATTAAATCCATACTCACCGAATTTCTTAATCTGGCCATAGAGCTCTTCAGCGATTTTTATATCGACATTCCTGTCCCGGGCACCCTGAAGAAATTTCTCTTCAAGGGCATTGATAATATCCATCTTCTTTTTACCCATGGCCTTTCGAAGCCTGTCCGCTTCCGGCATGGTGAATCCGGCAATAACCTGGGAGATACGCATTACCTGTTCCTGGTAGATAATAACACCAAGGGTATCTTTAAGAACCGGCTCTAAAGTCGGATGAGGGTACTTGACCTTTTCAGGGGCTTTTTTTCTCTCGACAAAATCATCGGCCATACCTGAACCGAGGGGACCGGGACGGTAAAGGGCCACGACGGCAATAATATCTTCAAAAACCGTCGGTCTAAGGCGGCGCAGAAGGTTCTGCATTCCCGAACTTTCAAGCTGAAAGACCCCCACCGTATCGGCGTTTTGAAAAACCTTAAAAGTTTTTTCATCGTCAAGGGGTATCTGTTCAATATCTACAACATCACCGGTACTCTGTTTTATCAGCTTAAGACATTTATCAATAACGGTAAGGTTCTTGAGGCCGAGAAAGTCCATCTTGACAAGTCCCGCCTGCTCAAGGGTGTTCTTTTCATACTGGGAAGAAACTGACCCTTCTTTTGGTTCTTTATAAAGAGGAACATAATCAGTAAGGACTCCCTTGCTGATTACAACACCGGCGGCATGCTTTCCCGCTGACCTGGCGAGTCCCTCAAGCTTAAGGGATATATCAATGAGTTCTTTTTCCGTTTCTCCCGACTTATAGACATTCTGCAGATCCGGGTTACTGTCAAGGGAGCCCTGCAGAGTATTCTCTTCGATCATTTTACTGATTTCATTCGCCCTGGCAAAGGGAATATCAAGGGCACGGGCCACATCCTTGACGACCATCTTCGCTTTCATCTTATTGAAGGTAATAATCTGGCTTACCTTATCTTTACCGTACTTGTCCTTTACATAGTCAATAACCTCTTCACGACGGTCAGCACAAAAGTCAAGGTCCATATCAGGCATTTCATTCCGGTCAGGATTGAGAAACCTTTCAAAGAGAAGGTCATACTTGAGTGGATCAAGGGATGTAATATTCAGGCAGTATGAAACCATGGAGCCCGCCGCGGATCCCCGCCCCGGTCCCACGGGAATAGACATTTTCCGCGCCTCTTTGATAAAATCCCATACAATGAGAAAATAACCGGAAAATTTCATATTGGTGATAACAGAAAGTTCGTATTC
This sequence comes from uncultured Leptospirales bacterium, assembly GCA_964585555.1. Taxonomy (GTDB): domain Bacteria; phylum Spirochaetota; class UBA4802; order UBA4802; family UBA5550; genus CAZHNW01. Next base: position 3,206 of record CAZPEK010000188.1, read on the forward strand.
AATCCGTTCAACAACCGCATCAGGAATAACCGAACCGTAGATTTCTTTAGCACCCACATACACCAGATGCTTCAGGTATGTATCCAGGTTGTAGTCAGCGGGAACTTCAAAATTCGGCAGTATGGGATTTCCAAGATCAAGCTCAAGGTCAATCATTTCAGCAATCTTACCGGTATTGTAAAGGGCATCGGGATAATCACTAAAAAGCTCCATCATCTCTTCAGTTGACTTAAGATAAAAGTTATCGCTGGAAAAACGCATACGATTCGTGTCATTCATGGTTTTCCCGGTCTGGATACAGAGGAGCACCTCGTGACAGTAGGCGTCTTCACGGCTCACATAGTGGGCATCGTTGGTTGCAATGAGGGGAATATTAAGCTCTTTTGAAATTTTAACCAGCTCACTGTTAACAGTTTTCTGCTCAGGAATTCCATGATCCTGCATCTCCAGGTAAAAATTATCCTGCCCGAAGATCTCATTGAAGCGTCCGGCCAGGTCACGAGCCTCTTTCAGCTGGCCGCGGATAATCTGCCGGGGAATCTGTCCAGCCAGGCAGGCGGATCCCGCGATAATTCCTTCACTATGCTCCTCGAGGGTCTCCATGTCTATCCGCGGTTTATAGTAAAAACCTTCAGTATAGCCAATAGAAGAAAGCTTCAAAAGATTCTTGTATCCCTTCAGATTCTTTGCAAGAAGAAGCAGGTGATATGAATTCTCCTCGTTGCTGTCTTTAACCGATTCTTTTAAAAAACGGGACCGGGGAGCCATGTAAAACTCTTCACCAATAATGGGTGCGATGCCCGCCTTGTGAGCCTTCTGATAAAACTCAATAGCTCCGAACATGTTGCCATGGTCAGTCAAAGCAATGGCCGGCATATCAAGGTCCTTGGCCCTCTGAATCATCTTATCGATGGTAATAGCCCCATCGAGAAGCGAATAGTCGGAGTGATTATGAAGGTGAATAAATTTCATTATACAGGGTTTCCTCTCTACTACCAGTATCGGTTTAACAGTAACGAAAAATAACAGCCGCCTCAGGGCAACTCATTTTCTGGATGGAATACAGGAAAAATGTTTTTCTGATCATTTTCCGGTAATTTACGGGAGGCCCTTCAAGCAGGTCTCTCTTCTTATCTACACTGCGCAGGCTGCTAAAATCCCGAGTCTCAGGAACAGCCTGATTCATCTCTATATACTATGGGACATAATTTCAAGTTTTAATTATTCTAATATAAGATTAATTCAATAGAATTGTGGAATTTACATAAATATGTGCCCCGGCAGCCCGAAAAAAGAGGACACTCCCGGCTGACCTTATGCCCCCCCCCCGACAGGATTTTCAACAGGTAAAAAGTATTTAAATTAAGGAAGGAAAAGTGACAAAAACTAAAAAAATGCATAAAAATTGAAAATTATCAGCAACTTGCTTGATTTTTTATGTCTTATGTCTGTAAATATATTGACAAATAGCCGAAATATACAGTATGAGTGACTACTCGATCTAAACTGAATATTACGTCAGAGGATGGAATATGAATGAAACAAAGTGATAATTACGAATTGATTGCCAAACGGTGCCCAAGCTGCGAATCTCTGATAATGGCACGAACCCTTGAAGTTGCTCCGGGAATCAGCAGGTACGATCCCGATTATAAATGTTCAACCTGCCAGTGGACCAGCGTTGTGACAACAAACAGCCTGGAAAACAAAGCATAACAAAACAGCATCTACAGGAGGACCGGGCCTGTTGACGCCTCTTCCTCCCCGTTCGTATATTTTTTCCCGTCCCTGCAAAAATACTAAAGTTCCCGATGAAATTTCCGATATATTAATTATCATTTTACACGTCAGACTTCCTTGCCCCATTGGCCTGAATTACATGCTTAAGGGGCTTTTTTTTTGGGGAAGTACCGGGAAAAATCCGGGAGAAGGAAGTTCAGACCTCACGGCCTACATCAACACAAACCAGACAGATATCATCATCAAAAGAACTGCTTCCATGGAACAATATCAGCCGGGAAATTAATTCCTGAACAAATTCCCTGCTTTCCTGCCCCCGTATTTCACGAAATACATCATTCAGAACATCATCTTCAAAATACACTCTCTGATTGTCCTTTGCCGTCGTCTCGGTCAAACCGTCAGTATAAAGAATCAGCTTGCTGTTTTTTTCAAGAACAGCCCGGCTGTTACAGAAGGCCTTCCCTGCCTTTTCAAGGACTTCATTATCCATGACCGCAAGGGGAATACTTCGTGAACCATTGACCGGATAGATAGAATCAGCGGTAATGGCGATCGGGGCGTGATGACCTGCATTGGAAAAAAGCAGGGTTCCTTCTTCAGGATCAAAAATCCCGTAAAAGGCTGTGATAAAATTGCCCCCGGTTTGATTCATCAAAAGGCTGTTAAGAAAAGAAAGAAGCTCTGCCGGATCTTCCCGCCGTGCCCCTGACTGAAGGATTAAAGTCTTAACCATTGACGTTATAAAAGCCGCTGGTACTCCGTGACCCGAGACATCACTGAGAAAAATGCCGATTTTTTTAGAGTCTCGAAATTTTAAAAAATCATAAAAATCTCCCCCTACCTGTTCCATCGGTTTATACATTGAGGCGATAAAGCTGTTTGGGTACGGATGGGGAATCAACTGCTCCTGGATTTGCCTGGCCAGGGTCAGCTCCCGTTCCATTATTTCATTGCGGACCTGAAAACGGTTTCTTTCCTTTTCAAGCTCAAGGGTACGCTCCTTTACCCGCCGGTCAAGGGTCTCAGAAAGCTCTTCGGCTTTAGCGAAGGCCCGGGAAAACCTGAGGGTCAGGATTATTGACTGCGCCATGACAAAAACTACAAAACCAAGCTGCAGCAGCATTATCCCGCTGTAGGCGCTTCTCTCTACCAGGATATCATTTATCAGGGCTAAAAAAAGTACAATAAATCCCGCGAAGTTAATCAGTGCCCCTTCCCGACGACGCACCGCTGCAACAATAAAAACTATAGCAGAGTAAGCCCCCCCTAAGAGGTACAGTATCTGGTAAAATCTCAAAACACGGAAATAAACCAGTGCAGGCGTAAAAAGAACAACAAGAGAATAAGCACCCCCAAAACACCAGGCCGCAAGGGGCACATAACGGTGAACTTCCTTTTCAAAAAGATTCCGAAGAAAATGAATAAAAATTGAAAAGCCCAGAGCAACAGTCAAAAACTCTATCGTTTTGATTGTTTCCCAGGGAATATCAGGAAAAATAAATGTCGCGATAATATTATTTGTTACAAGTACCCTGATACCGACCAGAAAAGAAAAGAGACTGAAGAAAAAAGCCGCCCGCTCCTTTCTCCTGATAAAAAAAACTACAAAATTATAAATTCCGATGACAAGAAAAATACCGACAAAGAAGAACTCAACAGCAAGACGAACAATGAGACCATGCTCCATCCACTCTTTCTCGCCCACGTGAATCTCGTCAATGAGCCCCCCCTTACCATAGTGAAAATTGGCCACTTCAATAACTATTTCATTCGGCCCTCTCAGGGGCTCAAAATGAAAAAGCTCGGATTTAATTGCCGGAGTAGAGTCTTCTTTTCGAGGCGCCACCTTCCCCACCATGCCTTCAAGTTTACCATTTATCCATATGCGGTAGGCACTGGCGGGATGGCCGACAGAGAAGGAAAGAGTGTCTTGAGAATCCGTGTTTAAAATTAACCGGTAGGTACCATAGCACTCTACCGGAAGGATGCTGCCGCCAGCACTTCTCCGGTTCCAGGTGTCGGGTACCCTCACATAGTGTTTCAGTTTTTGGATACCCCTTTCTTTGAGCATTTCAGGAGAAAGAAGCTTCCTGCCGTAAAATTCCCACTCACCGCGAAGAGTAAATCCATGGCGGGCTCTGAGCTCTGCCGCGGGTATAAAAACACTTCCCTCATTAATCTTTAATGGAGTATACTGAAAACCGGTAAAATATGTACCCGGGGAGCATGAACCGCAGGCCAGCAGAAAAAAGACCAATATTATATATACTATTCTCTTCATCACAAAAACCAGCAATCAGTTTACATTGTAGCCTGTGATATGTCAATATTTTACTTAAATACCCCTATTTTGATTGACGTCTTCAGGTCGCTTTGCACACAATGAAATTTGAGCAATTAAAAATTATTCCCCCTATTTTGAAAGCTATTGAAAAAGAGACGGCTAATCATACGGGAAGTGTTTTGAAAG
>CAZPEK010000189.1:0-7404 GCA_964585555.1 uncultured Leptospirales bacterium
ATTTACGTATAGCGGCTGAGGGTGTCCAGATGGGGCTCCCTGAGGTTGCCCTCGGTATTATGCCGGCCTTTGGCGGAACAGTTCGCATGGCACGGCTCCTTGGAACTTCACGGGCCCTTGAGTATATGCTGACAGGGAAATTTATTCCCGCCGATGAAGCAGAGAGGGTAGGCCTGGTCAACAAAGTTGTACCGGCAGAAAAACTGATGGAAGAAGCGCTGAAAATGGCAAAGGAAATTTCTTATAAGGGTCCTCTGGCGGTTGCTGCTATTCTTGAATCAGTGCTGGATGGTGTTGATCTTCCCTTTGATGAAGCACTTGAGCTGGAAAGCTACCTTTTCGGAAAACTTGCAGATACAGAAGATAAAAAGGAAGGCATTGCCTCTTTCCTGGAAAAGCGTCGTCCAGAATTTACAGGAAAGTAGTACCACGGGTATTGGGGAAAACGCAGATCAGACTGTTTGTATTATTGAAATTTTATAATCTAGTCAGTACTAAATAGCTGCAGGAGAGTGGAGATGGAGAAAACAATAAACCAGGTTTTTAAAAACCGTGCTGAAAAGTATGGTGACAGGCTGGCAATTGAAAAAAAGCTGAAAGGTACCTGGGTAGGGGCCTCATGGAAGGAGTATTATGAAAGATCCCGTGCTGTTGGACTCGCTCTTCAGTCTCTGGGAGCAGAGAAGGGAGACCGGGTAATAATTCTTTCTGAAAACAGGCTTGAGTGGCTTTATTCAGACATGGGCATTCTTGGAATAGGCGCCTGTGTTGTACCGGTTTATCCGACCCTGACGGGAGAGGAAGTCGAATATATTGTAGAAAATTCAGGGGCGAGAATAATGCTCGTAGAAAATAAGGGACAGCTTGATAAGGCCCTGTATGTGAAGGAACGGGTTCCTTCACTTGCTTTTATCGGTGTTATGGATGATGACGACGCGGTGGATACACCTGATTATGTAATTCCCTTTTCTGATTTAATTGAAAAAGGAAAGGCTATTCATGAAGATAATCCTTCTCAGTTTCAGAGCCTGGCAGACGATGTGGAAATTTCTGACCTGGCAACCATTGTCTATACTTCCGGTACTACGGGAGTTCCCAAGGGGGCCATGATCAGTCATAAAAATGTCATTTCAGTTATCCGTTCCCTTGACGCGGTTGAACCTCACTATGCTGTTGAAGGTGATCACACCGTTCCCTTCCTGCCTCTCAGTCATGTCTTTGAACGGGTTGCTGGTCACTGGTATGGCATGTATGTTGGTATTACTTCTTCCTATGCTGAAGACATCAATACGCTTCTTGCTGATTTTGCTGAAAAAAGACCGACAGTTGTTCTTGCTGTGCCCAGGGTATGCGAAAAAGTCTACCAGCGAATTATTGCCACCGCAGAATCAGCATCTCCCTTTAAGCAGAAGGTTTTTTACTGGGGCCAGGGAGTGGGAAATAAAATCAGCGAATATCGTGAACAAAAGAAACGGATTCCCTGGAATCTCAAACTGAAATACAGGATTGCCTACAAACTTATTTTTCAAAACCTGCAGCAGGCCCTTGGAGGAAGAGTACGCTGGATGACCGCATCAGGCGCCCCAACGGCAAAGGAAATTATACGTTTTTTCAATGCAGCTGGTATCATGGTTATCCAGGGTTATGGTATGACTGAATGCTGTGCTCCTGCGACCATGCAGAATATAGCTCATTACCGTATTGGTACTACCGGCGCGCCGATTCCCGGGATGGATATACAGATAGCCGATGACGGTGAAGTTCTTTTAAAGGGCGACAATGTCATAGAAGGCTACTGGAAAATGCCCGAAGAAACCCGGGACGTATTTAATGCCGATGGATATCTAATGTCAGGTGATATAGGGTACTTTGACAGTGAAGGTTTTCTCCTTATTACTGACAGGAAGAAAGACCTGATTATAACCTCAGGGGGAAAAAATGTCGCACCCCAGAAGATAGAAAATCTATTTAAAGGAGATCCTCTTTTTACCCAGTTTATTGTTATCGGAGAAAAGCGTAAATACCTGAGCGCCCTCTGTAATATAAACCTTGAGCATGCTGAAAAACTTGCGACTGACCAGGGGATTCCCTTTGATAAACCTGAAGACCTGTTTGAGAAGGAAGACTTTCTCACAATCATCCAGGAACATGTCAATGAAAGAAACAAGCACCTGGCCCGCTATGAAACAATTAAGCGGTATACAATTATAAAGCATGAGTTTTCCCAGGAAACAGGAGAATTAACACCATCTCTCAAGGTGAAGCGAAATGTCATCAGGGATAAATATAAAGAAGAAATTGATGGTATGTACGATCAAGAGGTTACAATAGAACAGGAAGGTTCCCGGTAACGAAGGTAATAAATCAGGGAGAGTAATATGAATATGTCAAATCAACTAAAGTCAGGGCAAAATGAATTATTTACTGACCCGGATGCAGATAAGGCTCGTGAATTCTTTCGAACAAAATCGAGAGCATTAAAATCGAAACTTTCGTCAGTAGATACTGTTGTCCGTGAAATGATCAATGATGGGGATTATATAGCAATTGGGGGCTTCGGGGCAAATCGAATTCCAACAGCAATTGTTCATGAAATTGCCCGTCAAAAGAAAAAGAATCTTGGGTTCGCCGGTCACACTGCAACTCATGATTTTCAAATTCTCATCGCGGGAGACTGCATTGATCGATGTGATATCGCTTATATTATCGGTCTTGAAGCCCGTGGTCTTTCGCCTAATGCCAGAAGAGCGGTGCAGAGTGGTAAAATAAAGCTCACTGAATGGACCAACGCGACCCTTTCATGGAGGCTTAAGGCAGCGGCAATGGGTCTTTCGTTTCTGCCGGCGAGGAATATTCTTGGAACAGATACTTTTAAGTATAGTGCCGCGCGTGAAATTAACTGTCCCTTTACCGGTCAGAAATATGCGGCTTACCCGGCCCTCTATCCTGACTTTGCGGCAATTCATGTCCATGAATGTGATATATATGGAAACGCCCGGGTCCATGGAGCATCGGTTTCTGACCAGGACCTTGCAAAGGCGGCGAAACGGGTAGTTCTTACTACCGAGCGGATTGTCTCTACTGAAAAAATAAGAGAAAATCCTGAGGGAACCTTTATTCCCTTCTGGTGTGTAGATGCGGTTATCGAAATTCCTTATGGAAGTTACCCTGGAAATATGCCCTATGAATACTTTTCTGATGAAGAGCATATTAAAGAATGGCTGACCGCGGAAAAAGATCCGGAAGCATTTAAGAAGTTTATTGATAAACAGATCTTTAACACAAAAAATTTCGAAGAATACCTGATGCTCAATGGGGGCTTTGATAAAATGAAAAAACTCCGCGCGATAGAACTTCTTATCGATACCGATGATGGAGGGAAGTAATGGCTGATTATAATACAATGGAATTGATGATATGTGTTGCGGCACGTAATCTTGAAGACGGGGCAACAGTTGTTGTGGGCACCGGGGCACCCTGTGCCGCTGCGATGCTTTCACAGAAAACACATTCACCCAACCTCTGCATCATGTTTGAAGCGGGGGGCGTTGCTCCGCAGCTTCCTTCAATGCCCATATCGGTTGGCGATTCCAGAACCTTTCACCGTGCTCTCATGGCAAGCTCAATGCCTGAGATAATGGAGACCTGTCAGCGCGGCATGGTCGATTATACTTTTCTCGGGGGCGCTCAGATTGATATGTACGGAAATATTAATTCAACCATGATCGGCGACGACCATGAAAAACCGAAGGTCCGTTTTCCCGGTTCAGGAGGAGCTAATGACCTGGCGTCTCTCTGCTGGCGCACGATGATGATGACGCCACAGGATGCCAGACGTTTTACGGAAAAACCTGATTTCATAACTTCCCCGGGATATCTTCAGGGCGGCAATTCCCGTTACGAGGCGGGTCTTCCAAAGGGAACCGGTCCATACCGGATTATTACTAATATGGCTATCATGGGTTTTGATGAAGAGAGTAAACGTATGAAGGTTCTTTCTATTAACCCGGGTTATAACAGGAAAGATGTTCAGGACAACTGCGGCTTTGAGCTTCTGTGGGCTGATAAAATTACAGATACCGAAGCTCCTCATGAAGATGAATTAAGAATATTGAGAGAGGAAGTTGATCCACACCGGTATATAATCGGCAGGTAATTTTAAACGAGGTAATTCATGAACAAGGGAAAGAAAAAAGAAATGTCGGAAGAATTCAAAGGTGTAGAGCCGATGATCTGTGACAGTAAAATCAGTGTTCCTTACAGCTGGTGGGCCGGAGAAACGGCAACTAAATTTCTCTCTTCATTGAGGGATAATAAAAAGATTATGGCCATCAGCTGCAGTGACTGTGGAAAAAGCTTTGTTCCCCCGAAAAAAATATGCCCCACATGTTTTACGGAGAATACTGAGTGGAAGGAGCTTTCCGGCAAAGGGACTATTCAGTCTTTTACCGTGGCTCGGCGCCAGCTGGCATCGATACCTAAAAAGGTTCCGGTTATTTATGCTCTTATCAAGCTTGAAGATGCAGATACGGCAATGCTTCATTACATAGAAGGAGTTGAGCCCGAAAAAGTAACAATAGGTATGGCCGTTGAGGCACAGTTTGCTGAAAAGCGAAATGGAACTATTCAGGATATCGCCTGTTTCAGGCCGGTATAGGAAGGAGTGAATGATGGATAATGCTGCAATAATCGGTGTCGGTATGACATCTGTCGATGGTAACCGTGTTGAGGATACTTTTGCTGATATGGCTTTTGAATCGGTAAAGGCCGCCCTTGATGATGCAGGAATGACCATAGACGATATAGATAATGTAATTACCACTTCAAATGATTTCTGGGACGGGCGAACCATCTCATGCATGGCCGTTGGAGACGCCAGCGGCGCGGCAAACAAAAATGTTTCATGCGTGGAAGGGGACGGAACCTTTGGTGCCTTTTACGGATTGACCCGGGCACTCTCAGGATCCTATGGGACGACCCTGGTAACGGCTCACTCTAAGGGGTCTCAGTCGATTTCAAGTCTCATTACCAACGCGGCCTTTGATCCTATCTATGAAAGAAGCCTCGGTATGGACATGGTTACCGCCTGCGCCCTTCAGGCAAATGCCTATATGAACAGAACCGGTACAACCAGCGAGCAGCTGGCCCGTGTCTCGGTTAAGAATCACGGTAATGCCCTGAAAAATCCTTATGCTCATCTTGGAATGGATATTACCATAGATGATGTACTCAATTCAGAAATGATTTCTGATCCCCTTCATAAGCTCGACTGTTCTCCTGTATCTGACGGCTGTTGCGCGATAATAATTGCAAATGAAGACCGGGCTACAAAGTATAAACAGAAGCCAGTCTGGGTAAAGGGTGTAAATTTTTGTTCCGATTCGTATTTTTTCGGAGACCGGGACATTTCCCGGGTCAGGTCCCTTGAAGAAGCTTCAGCGAAGGCCTTTAAAATGGCGGGCATCAAGGACCCTTCAAAAGAAATTGATGTAGCGGAAGTTTACGACGCCTTCACCTATCAGGAGCTCTTATGGCTTGAAGCCATGGGACTCTGCGGCGATGGAAAAGCGGGGGCTCTTCTCGAAAAGGGAACCTTTGATGTTAACGGTAAACTTCCTGTCAACCCATCTGGGGGGCTTCTCAGCGGCCATCCGGTAATTGCAGCGGGACTCATTCGTATTGCCGAAGTGGTGAAGCAGCTTCGTGGAGACGCAGGGGATTATCAGGTTGATGGCGCGAAGACAGGTGTTGCCCAGGGTGTGAACGGTCTTTCGGGACAGTCCCACTGTGTATGGGTACTTGGGTCAGAGAAATAAGGAGTAGAATATGGCAAACAGAGTAGCAATAGTTGGAACAGGGCAGACTTTTCATAAAAGCCATCGTCCCGATGTTAATGGACAGGAACTTATTAATGAAGCAGTTCAGCGTGCCCTCCAGGATGCGAATCTTTCCATAAAGGATATAGATGCCATTATTATTGGCAACATGGATCACTTTGAAGGAATAAATTATGTTGACTGCTGGAGTGTTGATGGCTCCGGGGCGACAATGAAACCTATCATTAAAATTACCACCGGCGGTACAACGGGTGCAAGTATCGCTATCGGCGGTTACCACATGGTAGCATCAGGTCTCTTTGACCGGGTGCTGGTTATCGGTTGGGAAAAAAATTCCGAGTCTGATACTACCGGTGCGATTACCACGGCCTTTGATCCCGTATGGGACCGACAGGTTTTTGCCGGGGCTATTTCCGGACTCGCAGTAGAAGCCCAGGCCTATATGGCGCGGTATGGGGCAACTGATAAGGATGGAGCCCGGGTATCAGTACGGGACCGCATGCACGCAATGAATAATCCTCATGCTCAGTTGAGAAAAACAGTAACCGTAGAAGAGGTTCTTGAATCACCGATGCTGGCTGATCCAATTCACCTTCTCGATGTGTGTCCAAGAACTGACGGAGCGGCAGCGGTAATTATGGCGAGTGAAGAGTATGCAGAAAAAATTACCGACAAGCCTGACTGGATATGGGCTACTTCCAACCGCCATAGTTACAGCTACCTGGGTGATGCTGATTACGGCCGCCTGACCAGTATGGCGGATTGTTCAAAGGAAGTATTTAAAAAGGCGGGCATAAAGGAACCTCGAAAAGAAATTGATGTTATAGAACTGTATCAGCCCTATTCATTTGCCGGGATTATCTGGATAGAGGATATGGGAATCATTGGTCCGGGAGAAGGTCCCCAATACATCCATGACGGCAACACTGACATGGGCGGTGAACTTCCTATCAATCCTTCCGGTGGAGTTATTTCATGCAACCCTATCGGGGCGACAGGACTGATACGCTGTTGTGAAGCTGCGATGCAGGTAATGGGTAAGGCGGAAGGACGCCAGGTGCCGGATGTAAATTTTGCAATCAGTACCGGTTTTGGCGGGTGCTGGTGGACTGACATGATACTTCACGGCAGCTCAAAGCCGCAACTGTAGGGGGAATCAATGAGTGATAAAGATTTTATAATAATAGAATCAGGTAAAGCCGAGCAGCCCTTTAAATACTCGGTGGGAATGCACGGCAGCAAGTTTTTTAAAGAGACCCGGGATAATAAGCGCCTCATGGGAATTAAATGTCCTGAATGTGGAACCGTCTATATCCCGCCGAGGGGCGTATGCGGTAAATGTTTTGTCGAAATGAATGAGTGGGTGGAAGTCGGCCCCGGGGGAACAATAGGATCTTTTACTATTCTCCGGTATGCCTTTATTGATCCTGAAACGGGTGAACAGAAACCAGTGCCTTACGGCTATGGCTTCATTAAGCTCGATGGGGCGGATACGCTTTTTCAGCATTATATTTTGCGGAAGGACTTCAATTAAAAGCAGAAAATTATGTTTTACATCACACAGATA
>CAZPEK010000190.1:0-7385 GCA_964585555.1 uncultured Leptospirales bacterium
AAACAATAACTGATACGGATACCGATGGTCTCTGGGCCCGGTGGCGCCTTTTTAAAGGCCACGGGGGAATGAAGGAAGTTATTGCTATTTTTTCCCTCATGAGGTCTTACCGGCGGGGAACCATGAGCATTGATCAGTATATGAAATACCATAAGATGCGGGTATCTTCCCTCACCCTGGAACAGTATGATGCCATGGCGCAGAAATTTTTTGACCAGTGGGGCAGGGATCATATCTTTCCCGAAGCAGAAGAAATTATCAGCTTCTACCGGGCTCATTCCGTGCCGACAGTTCTTCTTACCGCCCAGAATGATGTTATCGCACGCCGGTTTTCCGAGTACCTTAAAATGAATGGAGTTGCGGGTAACGCCTTTAACGTGAAAGACGGAAAGTTTACTTCCCCCATAACCCCCTACTGCTACCGTGAAGGTAAAATAGATTATGCCCGGAAATTTGCTGAAACATTCGGGGCTGCCATGAGTGACTGCGCTTTTTATTCTGATTCTATAAATGACCTGGCCCTTTTGTCAGAAGTCGGTTACCCTGTAGTGACGAATCCCGATGCCCTTCTTGCTGAAGAGGCTGCAAGGCAAAGCTGGCCGGTTATTATTATGAAGAAGAGAAGGAAGGGGATAAACATTTTTCCTTAACAAAAGGGTGCAACGGTCAATGACGCAGTGGGTTACTGGTCATTGTCAATGGTTTCGTCGAGTCTGTACTGAGGGTCTTATTCAGATTTGTTTTTGTCTGTAGAATCAGTCTCGAGCCTGCTGGTTAAGCCGTCAAAGTCAATCTTGTGGCCGTCAAATTCAGGGCCGTCAATACACATAAACTTATTTTGTTTGTCTACTGTGATGCGGAAGTTTTCGTACATGTTGGTCCCGTCAGCCAGGATTGAACTGAAATTAACAAGAGTACGGATATGCATGGGCCGTGTCATTTCACTGACCGCCTTCATCATTGGGATCGGTCCAATGGCAATGGCAAATTTTATTTTTTCCCGCCTTATTATGTCAAGGAGTGCATCGGTAACCAGACCGTTTTGTCCCCGGGAACCATCTTCCGTGCAGACAATGAACTCATCACTTGAAGCACTCAGTTCATCTTCGAGTATCAGGAGGGACTCATCCCGGGTTCCAATAATTGTTATTACGTGGTTGCCCTTTTTTTTAAGGGCTCGGACAACTGGATAGAGTGGAGCAATGCCAATACCGCCGGCGATACAGAGAGTTGTTCCGTATTTTTTTATTTCAGTCGGATGTCCCAGGGGGCCGGCAATTTCTTTCACGGTGTCGCCCTTCTGCAGTCCGGAGAGTTTCATGGTTGTGGTTCCCGTAACCTGGTAGAAGAGGGTGATGGTGCCGCTCATGGGGTCCGCGTCTGCAACCGGAAGGGATATTTTTTCTCCTCGTTCATCGATTTTTAAAGTGACGAACTGGCCTGCAAGGCGGTGTTCCGCCACATAGGGAGCCTCAACAATCATTTTGAAGATGTAGGGTTGTACTCTCGTGTTTGAGCGAATTAGATGCATTAAATGTTCCTTAATGGAAACTGTCTTGTTTTTTAGTCCAGTCTGACAGATACACTGTGTCCGTGATTTTGTAAATTAATAAATGAAAAAAGTGTGCGGTAAATTTGTTGTTAAGTTAAAAAATTCAAATCTGAAAATTGATAACCAGCCATACTGTTTTATCCTTTTTCGGGTTCTGATGTTTTAATGTCTCAGTAAAATGGCTTGACTACACGTTGAAAATCATTAAAATATTTGTCAGCACATTGACTATTGAAATTTACTGCATATTTATTTTTTTTGGGAAAGGAAGTTTTCTTCCCCCTGGCCTGGAGTGTCGGTGTGATTTAAAAATATATTGTTAACAACCTGTTCCCGGATGATCTAGAATGGCTGATAATTTATTACTTAAAATACCTCATAAAACTTTAATTGACCATTACAGCCTCTATATTAAAGAGCGCATTCAGGTAATGAGCAAACTGACTTCCGTTGTTACTCTTGTGGTTGTACCTTATTTTATTTATGAAGATTTGACTGTGAGTGGCCTGGGAGGTCTTTCAGTTTTGTTCAGGATTCTTCCTGTTGCTCTTTCGATATTGTGTCTTGTTTTCCTTTTAACCCCATTGAAAAAATTTACCAGTTTTATCCAGGGTTTATATATTTCTTATTTAACAAGCCTGATGATTATGATGTGCGGTCTCCTGGCTTTAACTGTTCAGGGGCCCCGGTATGAAATATTTATCATTGGGACTATTGTTATCATTTTTTGCATTTTTGCCGGGGCGGTATATGGCATGAAAGTCCTTATTCCTGTTTATGGAATTCCTCTCGGCTTTATCACGCTTTACATGGTTCTTCAGCCCCAGGTTCCCTTGTCTGATGTTGCCCTACTGTCAAATCCCTTTGCTACAGCAATAGTCTGTACTGTGTTGTCAGAACTTCATTATAAAGCACGGTTTCGTGAATTTATTTCCAGTAAACTGATTGCCCTCCAAAACGAAGAGTTGACCCTTGAACTTGATCTTGCCCGGGCTGTTCAGAATAATCTTTCTCCCTCAGAGTTTCCTGATATTGAAGGAGTCAGTATCGATTCAGTCTATCTGCCCATGGTTGGTATCGGGGGAGACCTCTATGACATAATTGAATTCAAAGAGCCGAATCTTGTTGGTATTTTTATCAGTGACGTTTCCGGTCATGGGGTCCCTGCCGCTTTGATTGCCAGTATGATTAAAACATTGATAAATACAGCAGGTAGCAATAAACTTGAACCGGGAAAACTTCTCAGCTATATAAACGAAAAATTAATCGGTGAGACAAACCAGCATTTTGTTACCGCCTTTTATGGAATTTATAATACAGAAACCGGCTGCTTTCGGTATGCCCGGGGAGGGCATAATTATCCCTATCTTGTCAGAGAAAATGAAATAATAGAATTGAACTCAAAAGGAAAGTTTTTAGCTTTTTTTCGAAATCTGGTTTTTGAAGAAAAGGAAATTCAGCTACACAAGGGAGATAAGATTCTTTTTTATACCGATGGCCTGGTCGAGGCAAAAGGCTATGATGACACCATGTTTGAAGAAACCCTTGTGCCTGGCCTGTTGACCAGGTATCGTTTGATGAACAATGAAGATTATATCAATAAAATTTTTGAAAAGCTTGTAGAGTTTACCCATGATCCTGCTTTTGAGGATGATGTATGTATTGTGAGTATGGAAATAACAGAATAAAATATTAAGAAGGTGCGACATTGATGTCGTGCCTTCTTAATATTACTAGTCCTCCGGTGTCTGTGCAAGAAGTATCCTTGTAACATTCACCATGGGTATATTTATTCCATTCGTTTCCTGATGACTTCAGCCATTGTCTGGATATGATGATAGTCGCTGGTGCTGTCAACATGAAGGTAGACTGCCAGGTTGTCTTTTTCTATGACAATGGCCCGGTCGTTGTTGTAGCCCACAAACTCTTTCAGTTTTTTTATCTCTTCTGTGGCCGACGGCTCATCCCTGTAAAGTATGGCGTAACAGACAATATCATCTCCATAGGGTTGGCGGGCATTGGCCATGATTGTCATGTGTATTCCGCTTATTTTATTGTAATTTCCTCCCGGGTAAATATGGCGGGAGAGCCGTTTGATTGCCGCTCGGTCCATTTGCCACGGGTTTGCCTTGAGAACCTTTTTGACGCCAGGAGGTATCTTGCCGATCATAAAGCCCTGAGGGATATCGTTGTCAGTAAGTTTTATTTTGCTGAAGACTTCAACCCTGTACCGGGCAATGCTTGCTGCAGCAGTAGCGGCAACCAGGCAGATTACGGTTATTGTTATCAATTTTTTCATCTTTTTTCTCCTTTGGTGGGATAGTTAATACTTGTATATTTATTTGTATAGTCAAAAGCATCTGTTTGATAGAGCCTTGTGGTAAGGGTTAAATTTTATCACCAGGTGCTGCCGCGGGTTCTTATTAATGAAGGGAACCCGTTATTATTATCGGCAGATTTGATGTTTTTTAAATTTTTTTTATTGAGACATAATATTTTATTTGACTTTAATTTTGAAGGAAGTATAAATAGTGTAACAATCAATTGAGATATTATGTCTCATTAGCGAAACTTCCTTATTGTTTATCCGAAGCGTCAACCGTTAGATTGCTGTTAGGTGAAAATCTGCTATGTGCAGATGCAGGGATACTATTCACTTTTTTTCTGGAGTACCGCAATGACTGATTCAGGACAAAGCCTTTATATTCGAAAACGCGATGGACGTATTGTTCCTTTTGCCAGGGATAAAATAACCGATGCGATTTTCAAGGCCGCTGTAGCTGTGGGAGGAAGTGATCGTTCTGCCGCCGAATCGGTGACAGAATCAGTGATTGGTATTCTGTACATTATCTACAAGGACGGGCGTATTCCTACGGTAGAAAATGTTCAGGATCTTGTTGAGAAAATGCTTATTGAACGGGGCCATGCCAAGGTTGCCAAGGCCTATATTATTTATCGTGAACAGCATAGAAAGATTCGTGAAGTTTCCACCCTGATGAATGAAGGTCTGCAGCTGATTGAAGATTACCTTGACCAGGCTGACTGGCGGGTAAACGAAAACAGCAACATGAGCTATTCTCTCCAGGGGCTTAATAATCACATTGCTTCAGATATTACTGCCCGGTACTGGCTTGAGAGGATTTATCCCCCTGAAGTAAGGGATTCTCACCGGGCGGGAGATTTTCATGTTCATGACCTTGGTCTTCTTTCTGCCTACTGTGTCGGCTGGGATCTGAAAGATCTTCTTCTTAAAGGTTTTGGTGGAGTCTCCGGGAAAATCGAAAGTAAACCGGCAAAGCATTTCAGAAGCGCCCTGGGTCAGATTGTTAATTTCTTTTATACCCTCCAGGGTGAATCAGCGGGAGCCCAGGCCTTTTCAAACTTTGATACCTATCTTGCCCCCTTTATCCGTTATGATAATCTTTCCTATGAAGAAGTAAAGCAATCGCTTCAGGAATTTGTTTTTAATATGAATATACCCACCAGGGTTGGCTTTCAGACTCCCTTTACCAATGTAACTATTGATCTTGTGGTTCCTTCCAACGTCGGCAGTGAGTATGTTGTAATTGGCGGCGAACTTCAGAGTGAAACCTACAGCGAATACCAGGAAGAGATGGATACTTTTAACGCTGCCTTTGCAGAATGTCTGACCGAGGGTGATGCCAAGAATAGAATTTTTACCTTCCCCATCCCTACCTATAATATTACCAAGGATTTTGACTGGCACAATAAGAAACTTGATTCACTCTGGGAAATGACTGCTAAATACGGTATTCCTTATTTTGCCAATTATGTGAATTCTGACATGGATCCGGAAGATGCCCGGTCTATGTGCTGCCGTCTCCGCCTTGACAACCGGGAGCTTCGCAAACGGGGAGGGGGACTCTTTGGAGCTAATCCCCTGACAGGAAGTATCGGCGTTGTTACCATGAACCTGCCGCGCCTTGCCTACCGTTGTGAAAATGAAAATGAATTCTTTGCCGAACTGGCCCGGCTCATGGATGTGGCAAAGGAATCACTGGAGATAAAAAGAAAGATACTCGAGCAGTTTACTGAAAACAATTTGTATCCCTATACCGCTCATTATCTCTCTGACGTCAAGATGCGTGATGATCATTACTGGGGTAACCATTTCTCAACTATCGGTCTGGTCGGAATGAATGAAGCCTGCATGAATCTTCTCAATACGGATATCTCAACTATTGAGGGGAAGGAATTTGCCAAGGATGTTCTCGACTTCATGCGTGAGAGAATTATGGGCTACCAGGAAGAAACCGGTAACTTTTTTAACCTTGAAGCAACTCCCGCCGAGGGGGTCAGTTACCGTCTCGCACGGAAAGACCGGGAACAGTATCCCGAGATAAAAACCTCAGGGGAGAAAGAGCCCTACTATACAAATTCAGTTCATCTTCCTGTAACCTATACCGAGGATCTTTTTGAAGTACTTGATCATCAGGACGACCTGCAGAGCCGTTTTACCGGCGGTACTGTTGTACACCTTTTCCTGGGAGAAAAGATCGATGAAATAGACGTGGTAAAGAGCCTGGTTCGGAAAATATCTGAGAATTATGAGCTTCCCTATTTCTCAATAACCCCCACCTTCAGTGTTTGCCCGGTACACGGTTATCTTGCGGGCGAGCATAAATTTTGCCCTTACGATCATACCCCCGAAGAGCTGCGTAAATTTGGTATTGAAGTTGAAAAAGAATAATGCCGATAGAATGATTATAAAAGCATTTAAGTTATTTAGTATATACTAAGGACAAAGTCCTTTACATAGATAAAATAAAGAGGAGTTAAAAGAATGAGCAATAAAGAACTGAAAGTCCCTGTAGAAGTTTATTCTCGCGTTGTAGGTTATTTCCGACCGGTAAACCAGTGGAACAAGGGTAAGCAAGAAGATGTTAGCGAGAGAGAGACTTATACTTTTGAGCTTGAAACCTCCTCTGTTTATGAATATCAGAGGAATATATAAAACTTCCCTTCTCGATTTTCCGGGAAGAATATGCACAGTACTCTTCAGCGGGGGATGCAACCTCCGCTGCGGGTTCTGCCATAATCCAGACCTGGCCCGCAACAGCAGTGAACTTCCCCATTATTCCAATGAAGAAGCTCTCAGCTTTATTGCCAAACGTAAAAAGCTCATTGATGGTGTGACCCTTTCGGGGGGAGAACCGACCCTGGCGGCCGGCCTTGAACTCATTTGTGAAGAAATTCAGTCAATGGGGCTTGAGGTGAAACTCGATACAAATGGTTTTAACCCCCGGGTTCTGGCGTCTCTTCTTGACCAAAAGCTGGTTGATTTTGTCGCCATTGATATTAAAACTTCCCCTCAAAAATATCCTCGTGTTACCGGTGCGGATGTTTAGTTCTCGACAGTCGAAGAGACGGTAAAGCTGCTGCAGCATTCAGGTGTTGCATACGAACTGAGAACCACCTGTGTGCCCGGTGATGTGGAGAAGGAAGATATAGCCATAATCGGTGAGCGCCTCGGGCGCGTAGAGCGCTACTTTTTGCAGCAGTATGTCGCCTCGGGCCCTCTTCTCGATGAAGCCTATCGTGACATTCAGCCCTACCCGGTGACGGTATTGCAAGAGATGGGGGAAGTTGCCGCTTCCTTTGCAGAGGTGTCAGGTATTCGGGGTATATAGGGAAAGTATCACGTATAACGTTGAAAGGAAATTCTAAATAAAGCAGCTGTTATTTCTGAATGCCTTTTCCGACTATCCGCGCCATAAACGCCCTGAAGTCTCCATCAGAAATTTTCATGTAATCGAGAATACCCATTTTTTTATATTTGAACAACTGGTTTGACTTTTCAATCTATGGTATG
>CAZPEK010000191.1:0-7323 GCA_964585555.1 uncultured Leptospirales bacterium
GTCAAGATGGAATCCGAACTGGTTTTTGGGCTTCAGTCTAACAAGGGGATTGCCCGTCTTCTCAGTTATTACCAGACGGTATTCAAAGACTGGCGCTACGCGGCAACCTATCTTGAAGAACTGCGCAAGGTTCAGGCCGTTGATATCAAAAAAACAATAGCCCGGTACATTATACCCGCCAACAGTGTCACCGGTATTCTCAGGGACAGCAGAAGGGAAGAGGTAAAAAAATGAAAAAATTTATCACAGGAATAATTTCTTTTCTGCTGGCCATTCCCGGTGGATTAAACCAGGCGGCAGCAGCTGATTCTTCCGCAAAGCTTAAACTGCCCCCCATAAATTCTTTAAAAATGAAGAACGGCCTGCGGGTTATTCATATTCATGATGAGATTCCCCAGGTTGTTTTTGTCGCGTCAATCGGCTACGGGAGTCTCTATGAAAACAGGGATACTGCGGGTGCCGGGCTTTTGATTGCCAGGATGCTGAATCTCGGGGGATCTGAAAAATTTCCCGGGGGAAAGCTTCATGAAGCCCTTGAGGATATCGGGGCAAAGTTTGCGGTTACCGCTCAATGGGAACAGCTCACCATCAGTGTCCAGGTCCTTCAGCGCTATCATGATCGGGCCCTTGAGATACTCTCTGACCTGGTGCTTCATCCCCGGTTCAACACGGAGCATTATGAGATGGCACAGGCAATGGTAAAGGAAGAATTGCGCCGCCGTTACGATGAGCCGTCTCAGCTTGCCTTTGACCATGTCCGCGCATTGATCTTTTTGGGAAAATCCTACGGCAGTATGCCAACGGCCGAAGGGATAGGGCGTATAAAGCTTTTGACATTACAAAAGATATGGAATATCCATGTGAGGGCTGCTAATATGGTCCTCGGTGTAACTTCCCCGCTCAAAAAGGAAGATATTTTTAAGAAGATTACTTCCCGTTTTGGGGCAATGGAGAAAGGAAAACGTATTGAATATTTTTCTGATGCCCGGGGTGTTAGAAAAAATGTGGAAGAAAAAAGAAACCGGATTTATTTTATCGAAAAAAATATCCCCCAGGCGACCATTGTTTTTGGAACCCTGGCTCCCGTGGCAAAGAGCAATGAGCGCTATTCCCTTGAAATCATGAACAATATTCTCGGGGGAGGTTCCTTTAACTCGAGACTGGTAAAGGACATCAGGGTCAAGCGCGGGCTCGCCTATACCGTACAGAGCATCTACCGGGGAAGAAAAAATGCCGGGCTTTTTCTTGTCTTTACCCAGGTAAAAACTGATAAGGTACCCCTGGTTCTCGGTATTATTAAGGGCCACCTGGAAAAAATCCGTACTGAAAAGGTAACGGAAAAGGAAGTTGACTGGATAAAGAAATATATTAAAAATAGTTATATTTTTAAATTTGATACTCCTCTCAATGTACTCTCGACCCTTATCGGCCTGCAGTATTATGAACTTCCCCTCTCGTACACCGAAGAATATCCCGGCAAAATTGAGCTGGTATCCCGGGAAGAGATACAAAAGAATACTGCGCAGCTTCTTCGCTCCGGGTATATACGTGTTATTGTAGGAAACAGGAAGCTTGCCGAAGAGTTAAAGAAGAACCATGAAGTTGTGAATCTACGATAGTTTTAATGGAGTCCTGGTGTGCATAAGGAATGCGGTCTTGTAACAGAAGTCTCTTCGGAAAAAGTGAAGGTTGAATCGGCGCCTGATGCGGGATGTGCCTCCTGTGCAGCCCGCGGGTCATGTATGACCGGTTCAGAGCAGCGGGTTAAGGTTATCTGGATTAAAAATACCCTCGGGGCTGTAAAGGGAGATATGGTTTTTTACGCAGTTGAAGAAAAGGGGGTGGTTACGGGAGCCCTGCTTCTTTACCTCATGCCGGTATTATTTTTACTGGCTGGAGGTATTATTGCTCCTCAAATGTCTCTGTTTGATGGTATGGACCCTGAACTTGCCTCGGCCATTGGAGGAGTGACTTTTCTAGTGATTTCATTTTTCTTAATTCGGATTATCAGCGGTTTCTTTAACCGCAAAGACCTTTTTGCCCCCCGGCTTCTTGAGATTGCTGGTAAGGATAAAGAGAGCGATTTGGAGTAAAACTTAACTTGACGACAAAAAAGCATCAGTAGTAATGGAATACGGTGAAGAGGGCGGTAATAATTAAAAAAAAGGGGCGGGACAGCCCCCCGTTTTTTATGTAATAGTACTCTAAAATACCTGTTTAGCGGTAAATATTGCATAAATCTCAGATTCTACCTCTTTTTTTTGCCTGAATTTTCCGACAAATTAATGATGTCCCGGGAAACCGGTTTTAACGGAATAAATGACAGTTCAAGGATGAACGCTATGACAAAAAAGGTTGTTGATTTAACTACGTACCGTATTGAAAAGGCTTTGCGGGATAACGGTTTTGAAGTAAGATGTGATAAGAGCAATAAGGTCAAGATTTTGATTAAATTATCCGGCAATGAAGAGGAATATTAAAAGAGGAGTATTTCCATGAGCGTTGATTTAAATGAGAAAAAACTGAAGATAAAAGAAGAACTCGATCAGCTGCAGTATGAGTTTAAGGTAGAACTGCCAAAGGTAATTGCTGTAGCTCGTGCTTATGGGGATCTTAAAGAAAATGCTGAATATCACGCAGCCCGGGAGCGGCAGTCCTTCGTCCAGGCCCGGATTGGTCAACTGGCAGAGATGCTTGCCCAGCTTGACAGTATTGATGTTTCGAACCTTCCTCAGGATAAAATAGGCTTTGGTTCAACGGTAACATTATATGACATTAAGGATGAAGAAAAAATTGTTTTTACTTTTGTTTCTCCTAATGAGGTGAGTCCTTCTGATGGGAAAATATCTCTTTCTTCTCCACTGGGAACTGCCCTGCAGAATAAAACAGCTGGTGATGAAGTTGAAATTACTATACCAGCAGGGAAAAAGAAGTATTTTGTTGAAAAGCTGGTAACGATCCACGGGAATGAATTTAAGAAGAAAAGGAAGTAAGGGATGTGGAGACGAGGGGAATCGAACCCCTGACCTCTTGAATGCCATTCAAGCGCTCTCCCAACTGAGCTACGCCCCCGAGTATCTGTACATTTTTAATTTCTTGTTTTTTTGTCAATAGTATTTTACAAGATGAGCAAAAAATTGTATAATCTTTTCAACTAAGCGGCTTGACAGTTAGATTTTTTAAAAGTATAGATGAAAAAAGGGATTTATTAAGACTATGGAAAGCTTGCTGACATATATAATCATTTTTGTGTTTTTTATTGTCTTAGGGCTGATTATATTTTATGTCCTCAATACAGTTGTATTTCCAAAGCGGATTGAGGAAATTGCTAAAATGATTGAGGCCGGACAGACTAAACTTGCAATACGAAAACTCAACGAGCTCATTGAAAAGGATGATAGAAACGCTTATGCTCATTTCCTTATGGCAAAGGCATATTTTTTGGAAGGGAACCAGCAGTATGCCATTGTCGAATTTCGGCAGGTACTGAAACTCGGGCGGTTTGATGATAAAATTCGTGAAGTATTTGTCAGGAGTACCCTCGCAAAGCTTTATAAAGAGCGAAATAACCTTGAAGAAGCTAAAAAAGAATATTTGATTCTGACCAAGATTGATCCGTCAAATTTTGAGCATTATTTTAATCTCGGACTTCTCTTCTTTAACAAGGGGCAGTTTGATAAGGCTGTAGGCTTTTTTAAAAAGAGTATTGCCAATAACGGTAAACACGAAGATTCATATTATTATCTGGGGCAGGTTTACTATCGAACCGGTAATTATACTGATGCCCGCCAGATGTTCGTGAATGCCATAAAGATTGAACCAGCTAACTATAAGGCTCATTATTTCCTCGGATTATGCCTGCGCCAGCAGGGAGATTATGAGTGGGCTATTAAAGAATTTGAAACTGCCCAGAAAAGTGATGATTTAAAAGTGAAAAGTTTTCTTGCAAAGGGATCATGTTATCTTGAGCGGAGTCAATATCCAAAAGCGGCCCTTGAATTCGAACGGGGTTTGAAATTTGCACGGGGAAACAGTGATACCGCTTTGAATCTCAGGTACTATCTTGCGGAATGTCAGGAAAAGATGCGTGATGTTCATGCGGCTATCCGTAACTGGGAAAAAATAGTTGAAGTGAATAAAAATTTTCGTGATGTTCAGGAAAAGCTTAAGAATTTTTCTGAATTCAGGCAGGATGACCGAATAAAAGATTTCATGATAGCTGGACTTGCCCAGTTCGAACATATGTGCAGAAAGATGATCGAAGCAATGGGCTTTACCATAACCGATGTCGACATTATAAGTGATACTGAGATAGAAATGATTGCCACAGAAATAGAAGGAAAGTGGAGAAATGCCCGGCAGTCAAACAGAATAATCCGTGTTATGCGCACTACTGATACGATTCAGGAATCAATTCTTCGAAAACTTTATCAGCTTATGAAACCACGGAATGCCACACGTATTATGGTCATAACAACGGGAGATTACTCTCAGAAGGCAATGGAGTTTGCCAATACCCGCCCTATAGAAACTCTCGGTAAGGCCGAACTGGTAGAAATGCTGAAGAAGATATAATGGGAATCTTCCGGGCATAGAAAAATGGATAATACGGCAAAAATTCTTCGTCAGATTCCCCTTTTTAAACACTGCACTGATGATGAGATGGGATACCTTTATCGAATGGGGCGACTCAGCCATATAAAAAAAGGTCAGCGTCTTGATGTTAAAACCCTGAAATCACTTTGTGTTGTTGCAAGTGGAGTTTTTGAAATTGAAGCAGTAGCTTCTTCTGACCTTGTATATCTTGCGCCTGGATCATTTTTCGGCAATATTCCCTTTATCCAGGACAGGCAGCACGGCACCGTACGTTCTTTGACCGAGGCTTCCCTGTTGATGCTTGGGGAAGACGAACTGAAAAAATTTTTTCTTCAATCTTTTAAGTCTCTTCGAGGTTACGGGGAGATTCTTCATCGCCTTAACTTTGATTCGACTGAAGCGGCACGAAACATACAGAGTAAAAAATGCTGCGTAGTAACCGTATTCAGTGCATCTGACCAGACCGGTAAGTCCTTTGTTTCCGCTTTGGCTTCGGTGAGGCTCTCAGAAAAAGATAAAACTATTGTGCTGGATATCTCAAATGGGAACGCTTCTGTTTTCGACTATTTAAACAGCAAAATTATTCCTCCCCTGTCTCAAAAACAGACCAGTGACTCTTCAACTGAGTTGTTGATAAAGGATCGAATTGTAGAGGTCAACAGCCAGCTGCACCTGCTCAATATCACTTATGGATCCAGGGTGTCAGTAGACAGTTCAATAATTTCACCGTTGATCTTTTTTTTAAGTCAGCACTATAAGTACCTCATAATTGATCTTGCAGGCGGAGAGGGTGATCTTTCTGAAAGGGTGCTGGCTGAAAGTGATATCATTCTCGCTGTTGCCGGGTCAGATAAATCTGAAAGTAGAATGTCCGGGCTTATTGACAGATACTGTACTCAGGGGCAGCGTGTTTTTAATATATATAATGAGTTCGTCGGTGGGAAAATAAAAAAATATGAATCCGGTTTGATACTCGGTGCAGTTGATTTCAAGGGACCTGAAATTTCCGATTTTGAGGAACTTGCTGCTATTAGAAATGATACAATTAATAGAATAGTTGAACTGATCAGTAGAAAAAACAGTGTGCTGGTTCTGGAAAGCGGTCTTCTTGAGGCTGTTGCCTTTGCTCCATACCTTGTAGAAGAAGATATTCTTGAAAAGTATACTTCTTTTTATACTTCAGCGTACAGTTACCTTGTTCTTATGCTGGCCCTGGGTGGAGAGGGAAGGGAAGGTGCCTTCGAAGATATCATTAAATTTTTTGGCGGTACAAGGTTGAACCACCTCCTTGATGTTACTTTTCCGGAAGACTTTGTTTTTAGAGGAGATCGGGTTTCAAAACGGATGCATGAAATTGCCGGCAGCGGAAAAATTGAAAGCTGGACTTCCGTTCCCATGGCCCTTGGTGTTTCTGCTGAGGGTAAGCGGCGTATTTTTTCATCCGGTATGACTAGGTCGGTAATGGAAGCCTCTTTTATGCTTGAACCTGTTTTCGAGCCCGCAATTGTGTCAGGTTCTGAATATTACTCAGGCTATCCTGGAATAAAGGTGTCAGTTGAAGATATAATACGTACTGATGTTGATGAAATTACATACATGTCAGTTAACAACAGTGAGCAAATGGCTATAAAGGGAAACCGAGTACTTAATTTTTATCAGAAATTTATCAATCATCTGGAACTCCAGCAGGAAGATGAAAAAAGAAACCAGCTTGCGGATCAGTCAATAGAGATTAATATTGATCAAAAATATTTTAGTATTGAATCAATTTTTGAGGCAGTAGAAGAGAGAAAATAACAGGAGATCATTGTGTTGTTTTTTTGAAAGGGAGTGTGTGACATGTGCAGTCAGCCATACATTCCCTTTTTAATGTTCAGAAAGTTTTTAAAATAATTATTGAAAACATGTTGAAATATATACCGGCATATTAAAAGATTTGTTTTCATTTAACACTGGAGGAAAAATGAGAACAAGATTAACAAATACACTTCAAATTATAGTTCTTTTAACCGGTATCATTTATATATTTTCCGGCATATTCTTTTTTGTGTCTCCTTTGACCGTTATTGAATTTTTTGCAGAAAATGTCTCTGAGAACTGGCTTGATCTTGTAAGAGATCATGAACTTGTCGGTCCCCTGTACCTTACCTTAAGAGCAATATCCGCCCTGCTTTTTACCTCTGGTGTTGCAATGGCAATGCCTTTATTTGATCCTTTGAAATACCGGGGGCTGATTTATTATAATGGCGTGATTTTCCCTTTTCTTGCATCCTTTATTCTTATTAAAAATGGTATATTTCTTTCATCAAAATACCAGGATGCAGTTGCTATCGCGGGCAGTGCACCGGCTGCAAAGCAGCAGGGGCACCTTCTTGTTATTATTCTCGGGATAGTTTTTGCTGCAATCACACTCGTTTCAGCGGTGGGGCTCTATATTACCCGGGAACAGGCCAAGGATGGCCTTGAATAATTAAAAATAATTTGCAGTTTTTTAGTTGATTTATTAAATGAAGTTATAGTATAGTGTAGACCATATAAATGAATAAGTAGGTGATAGGCATGGATCTGAATCTTAAAAAAGTTGATAACGTAGCGGTGATTTATCTTGCAGGGCGTCTTGATGTTCACCTGAGTGCAGATATTGAAAAAGAAATAAACAATATAATACAGAATGACTCTGAATGTCACCTTTTGCTTAATTTGAAAGATGTTGAATACATGAGCTCT
>CAZPEK010000192.1:0-7317 GCA_964585555.1 uncultured Leptospirales bacterium
CAGCTCTCCCGGCTTATGATCGGCCCGGTCTTCGAGACCGAAGCGCGTGAGAAGCTCAAGGGCCTCTTCACGGGCATCATGACGGTTGACGCGCCTGATCAGAAGGGGCATCATGCAGTTTTCAAGGGCTGAAAATTCAGGGAGAAGATTATGAAGCTGAAAAATAAATCCGAGATGCCGGTTTCGAAATCCCGAAAGGTCTTCAACTGAAAGAGAGGATACATTATTCCCGAGTATAGATAAACTTCCTTTCTGAAAACCATCAATACAGCCCACAAGATTCAGAAGTGTCGACTTACCGGCACCTGAAGGCCCCATTATCGAAACGATCTCTCCACGGTTTATTGAAAGAGAGACGCCCTTCAACACCTGGAGGGCCGCGTGTCCCGATCCGTAAAACTTTTCTACATTTTCAGCCTGTATAATTATATCATTGCTCATAATATCCTCCCTACTCGTAGCGTATCGTATCTACCGGCTTCTGTCTCGACGCGTGCCAGGCGGGAAAAATCGACGCTACCGTTGAGAGAAATACCGCAAAGACGGCAATAAAGACAACAAATTCAGGCTTCACCACCGTGGGAATAGAGTCTATATAATAGACATGTTTCGGTACCAGGGAAATTTGCTCCCAGGGAGCCATACTAAACAGCATGTGAACTTTCATGCCGACACTGTTTATAGTCGCTTCGATCCACTTAATAATCGCTTCAAGGTTCAATGCGGCTGCGAGGCCCATGAGGACTCCCATGACCGTACCGGCTACCCCGATGAGGAAGCCCTCGAGGATAAAAATTATCATAATTGAGTTTGGTTTCGCACCCATGGATTTTAAAACGCCAATGGCCTTTTTCTTTTCCATCACCACCATGACGAGGGTCCCCATAATGGAAAATGCCGCAGATAAAATAACCAGAAAAAGAATAATGGTCATAATCAGCTTTTCAAGCTGCAGGGCGTAAAAAAGGTTTCGGTTTCGGTCCGCAGCGGTTCGTACATTATAATCAAAAGAGACGGCACTTCGTATTCTGCTGGCAACCACTTCGAGCTCACTGTAGACATCACGAATTTTAACACCTATGCCCCTTGCGACATTCCCGACCTCGTAGAGACGCTGGGCCTGTTTAAAATCCATTATTATCAGCTTGGTATCAAAATCATAGTACCCGGTTTTAAAAAAACCGAGAACCTTATACTTCTGCATGCCGGGGGTCATTCCTTCCCGTGCAGAAAGACGGCCCTTGGGCACAATAATCTCAATGTAATCACCACGACTTATACCGTTGTTGACTGCCATTTCAGCACCGATAAATATCCCCCGCTTTCGGGTAAAATCTTCCTTTCCCTCATGGAGAAACTTCATGACATCTTTCGGTATATTTTTTTTAGTACCGGTACCGCGAATCATCACGTAGCTGATATTAGTTCTATGTCTGAGAAGGGCCTCGCCCTGGACATAGGGATCAACCGCAGTAACACCGGGGATGGTCTTAATCTTTTCGATAAGACGGCGGTAGTTAACCATTGAATCACCATTGGGATTACCATATCCGTTGGTGACAGATATATGCGAATCGACATCAAGAATCTTATCTTTTATCTGTGACTGAAACCCGTTCATGACAGAAATCACCACAATAAGAATAAAAACACCAAGAAAAACAATTATCATAGAGAGAACGGTATTAAAGGATATAAAGCCCTGTCCCTTCTTTGACTTCAGATACCTGAACCCGATAAAGAGCTCATAGAGATTTAAACTAAAGCGTTTCATGGAAACCTACCATTTTGTACGAATGAGAGTCCGGTTAAGCATCAGCCAGCCATCATCTTTTCTTGAGCCCTCGGAATACTTGACAAAGAGCACCTCACCTCGAACCATCTGAACAGGAGCCCTTGTTTTGCGGCTCACTTCGGTTGCCGTAAAGATGACAGTACTTTTTATATACCTGTTGCCCGCATGATCTGAATGAATATCCTTTCTGTCAAGCTCTTCAGTGGAGATGATCATGATATCCCGTAGAAAATAAGTTCTGAAAATTTCCCGAAAGACCCGGGCCTCCTTTGGATTAACTTCACATTTTCGATAGACCTTATAGTCCATTTTTTCAGTAGCCTCTGCCCATTTTTTTAAAACCCTTGCAGGCTCAGCAGGCTTTTCAGGTTTTTTGCAGGAAGTTAAGGCGGCAGCCATAATAAGCAGTCCAACAACAACATATTTACTTTTTAACATTATCTGTCCTTCTTACAATAAATAGAGGAGCCTCCCGTGGTGGCCCTCCTCTTCATTATACTTGTTTCTTGATTTGTGTGGTGTACCCTACAGGAGTCCCCGTTCAATTTCACCAAAGACCTGGGCTGAAAATTTTTCAATCTTTGTCTCACTGTCACGCCAGGCGCTCCCTGGAAGCCCCGCCTTGTAGCAGGTATGCTCAAGAAAAGTATCCCGATCCCACCCCTGCTCTGTTGCCACCTGGGGAAGGAGCAATCCCTGGTTATAGCCCCGTGATATAATCAACCCGTCACGACCTGTGACTATTTCAGAAACATCACTAACTGTCTCAATAGGTGATAGAATTGATATTTCCAGGTCAATCAGGCTGTACTCCTCTTTACTCAGAGGACTGAACCGGGGGTCCTTGAAGGCTGCTGACTTTGCCATCTCAATAACCGTTTCAGGAATACTTTTAACCCCGACAATATAACCGATACACCCTCTCAGATTTCCTGAAATGTGAATTGTTACAAAGGCACCGCATTTTTCCGCAAAAATATCATCACCAGTTTCGATCTCTCCAATCTGAGTATCTATACCGAGATAATCGGCAATGGTTTTACGGGCAAGTTTCAGTACCCGTTCCTGCTGGTCACTGTTGAGTTCTATCATAGCCTTCCTGCTTACTGTTTTATTAAGGCCGCCGAGAGGTACCCGACCACCTGGTTTTTATCTCCCGCCGTGTCTCCCGAAGTGGCGTATTTAAGAATCTCTACCGCGTCGCCCCCCAGCTTTCTCGCCAGCATCAGGCCTGTCAGTATCGGCCCTTCTCCGCACGCCTCAGCCCCTTTCAGGGAAATCGCTTCTTTTATACTCTTTTCATTGAAAGTCTTGAGGCCTTGAATAAAATGACCATCCAGTTCCCGGGCCGACTCATAGCTGTGATAATGGGAAAGGTCTGTTGAGATTACCAGAAGAAATTTCCTGCCGTCTTTTTTTAACACATCATAGAGTTTATCGGCCATGTCACGGCAGACATCCATTTCAACTGACCCGATAACAATCGGTACAAGGGTAAAATTATCAATAACGGACTGGAGAAAGGGAACCTGTACCTCAAGGGAATGCTCCTGCTGGTGAGCTTCTTTGATAAAAACAAAACGTCCCTTTCCGTCAAGGGCTTCTCCAATCTTTTCATCTATCGGAACATTGCCCAGAGGAGTCTCATAAATGCCCCCGGGAATAACTGATCCACCGCTAAAACGGGCCCGATGAGAGGGAGCCAGCACCACAACAACCTCAGGCTGTAAATCCTGAATAAGTTTAAAGGAAAAAGCAGCCACAGAACCGGAGTAAACATAGCCGGCATGGGGAGAGATAATACCAAGCACCTCTCCATTGAGGCTGGGTATGTCCGCCTTATCCATATACTCCTTTATCATACCTGAAAGATCATCCCTGTCTGAGGGATAAAACGCACCGGCCACTACTGGTTTCCTGTGCCACATGACGCGCCTCCTTATATGCAGAGCCCCGGAATATGTTTCGATGAAAAAACTACCTGTACAGATAATTTACATCTGTTCTTCGATACGGTCAAAAATCTTTTCAGCCACATCACGTTTTGAGAGCATGGGCAGCTTGATTGAGTTTCCATCTTTATTATAAATGACAATAATATTGGTTTCTGTACCGAAACCCGCACCCTTGCGCGAAACATCATTAAGGCATATCATCTCAAGATTTTTTTCTTTTAATTTACCAAGGGCATATTCTTCAACATTGGTTGTTTCAGCGGCAAAGCCGACGACAAAGATATCCTGCAACTCTCCGGCATCACGCTTTTCTGCGACATTCTTTAAAATATCAGGGGTTCTCTTCAGGGTGAGGATCATTTCATCGCCCTGCTTCTTTATCTTTTCACCAGACACTTCAGCTGCAGTGTAATCAGCCGGGGCCGCCGACATGATAAGTACCGCTCCATCTGTAAGCTCATCAAGAACCGCAGCAAGCATATCTGAAGTCGATTCAACAGCTTTTACCGCAAAATTTCTACCCTCCAAAAGCCGGTCATCCATGGGACCATGGATGAAGACCACTTCCTTTCCCCTGTTCAGGGCTTCTTCTGCAATGGCAACCCCCATTTTTCCAGTAGAGGGATTTGACAGGAACCTGACCGGGTCAAGCCACTCCCGGGTAGGGCCCCCGGTAACCACTATTTTTCTATCCTTTAAGAACATCCTGTGCCTTCCTGTATATCATTTCTATTTCAGGGAACTTACCCTGCCCCTCATCACCGCAGGCTACTTCTCCAACAGCAGGTTCGATAAAATGCATTCCCCACTCTTTCAGTTTTTTCATATTCTCCTGTGTGGCCCGATGGCTGTACATATTCGGATTCATGGCCGGGGCAATCAAAACCGGGCATGTTACCGACAGGAATGTGGTGCTTAAAAGATCATCGGCAATACCCGAGGCGAATTTTCCCATGATGTTCGCCGTTGCCGGTGCAACCAGAAAAAGGTCAGCTCCATCTTTTAAGGAGATATGCCCCATTTCGCGGCGATCCTGGGAATATGAATGAGTATAGACCGGGTTGCCTGTCAATGTCTCGAAGGTAAGGGGCGAGACCAGGTGAAGGACATTTTCTGTCAATACCGTGTATACCGAGTCGCCCCCTTTAACAAAGAGACGCGCCAGGTCATAGGCCTTATAGGCTGCAATTGATGATGAGACTCCAAGTATTATCTTTTTCATGAACGTTTAAATATCCTTTCCAGGTCATCCCTGGATATTTTATGAACAAAGGGTCTTCCGTGGGGACAGCGCAGTTCATGGTCTCCGCTGAAGACCCCCTCTATGAGACGCTTCATATCATCACCGGTCAGGGTATCCCCGGCCCGCTTCGCCTGATGACAGGCTGCTGAAGCGACTATGGCACGGCGCCGATCAACGTTTCCCTTTTCGAGATTCAGCTCTTCGATAAAACCGATGACAAAGGCTTCAATGTCGAGCCTTTTCACGTGGGCCGGCACAGCCCGTACCATTATGCTCTTATCAGAAAAATCTTCCATGTCAAATCCAATTTCAGAAAAGAGGGACAAATTATCAAGCACCAGCTGGTAATCCCCCAGGGGAAGCTCAATGACTTCCGGCATTAAAAGTTCCTGCTTTTCAGGACTCCCCTTTTCCGCCATAATACGATCGAAGATAAAACGTTCATGGGCGGCATGAAAATCAATAAAGTAGAGGGCCCCGTCACGCTCCGCAAGGACATAGGTATCAAACACCGTACCGACAACCCCCTCGGAATGAGTCTGTATTTTTTTATAAAAACCTGAAAGTTCCTTCGTGCCGGGGAGGAAATTTTCTTCCTCCGGGGAAGTCTGCCTTTCCTCAGCAGATAAGGGCTCCCGGGAAGCATCCCTGTACCCGCCTGAAGACTCCCTTTCCCTGATCCGGTAGACTTCCCTTCCGTTATCAGGAGTGCTGTAGTCCCCCGGTGATTCGGAAGATACGGCTGCCGCGGGAGGCGCAGCTGTGGGGCCTTTGTCTTCCCCCCTGAACAATTCTTCTCTAATTTCATGATCCCGGTCCAGTGCCTTTGCGGCAAGGTTTATTATCAGGCTGTCGATATAGCGCTGGTCAAAGAGCTTCACTTCACGTTTCGCGGGATGGATATTAACATCAATAAGCTCAGGATCAATAGAGAGGAAGAGAAGAGCCATGGGATGTTTTCCCTTCGGGGCAACCGCTTCATAAGCCCGTGATAAAAGAAAACCCAGGTATTTATACTCA
Organism: uncultured Leptospirales bacterium; assembly: GCA_964585555.1. Classification (GTDB taxonomy): domain Bacteria; phylum Spirochaetota; class UBA4802; order UBA4802; family UBA5550; genus CAZHNW01. The sequence continues at coordinate 6,014 of CAZPEK010000192.1, forward strand.
ACGGGACGTCCGTTGATAAAAAGAAGCTGGGCAGAACGGGTACCCTTCAAAAAATCGGGACGGGAAAGGAAGCCCGTCAAGCCTACCTTCAAGTCGGTGATACTCTCATGGTAGACTCCCTTCATGATAGAAGTGCCATAAACCTGACGAATCCGCTCTTCATGGTCACCGGTCCCCTGGAGCATCATTGCCTGTTTCCCATCGCTCTCAAGGCGAAAGGTGACTTCTGGATTAACCAGGGCCGCCTTCAATACCGCTTCACGAATATACTTCATCTCGGTGCGCTGAGCCTTCATAAACTTTTTCCGTGCCGGCACATTATAAAAAAGATTCTCTACGATAACCGTAGTCCCCGCGGCTCCCGCGTAGGTTCCCATTTTCAGTTTCCCTTCACGGACATCGATGCGGCCCCCTTCATCGTCTTCAGGGCGCCGGGTCAAAAGGCTCATATTTGAAATCGACGATATGCTTGAAAGGGCCTCTCCGCGAAAACCGTATGAATGAATGGTTTCGATGTCATGGATATCGCTGATCTTGCTGGTGGCGTGTTCCGTTACCGTAAGTTCCAGGTCTTCGGGATGAATTCCTTTACCATCATCAGTAATAGTGATACGCTTCATGCCGGCTTCAAGGACCTGGATCTCGATTCGCGAGGCTTCAGCATCAAGGCTGTTCTCGATGAGTTCTTTCACCACGGAAAAAGGCCCCTCGACAACTTCACCGGCGGAAATTTTATTCTTTACTGTCTCTGAAAGGACCTGGATTCGATTCACGGTGCAACCTGCATTCAATGCTTAAGGGCTTCGACCACCTGCGGCAGTGTCGTGCCGGCGGGGCCTTCGATAAAGATATCGGTAATCTGACGGGTAAGACCGGTTTTTTCTATATTAAATTCTATGATGGTTGCCCCACTCTCCTTTGCCTCATAGGGAATTGACGCAGCGGGATAGACAAGGGCGCTGGTTCCCACAACTATGACTGCATCGGCAAAACGGGCCAGGTTTTCCGATTCAATAAGGGCTTCTTTGGGAATCATTTCGCCGAAAAATACTACATCAGGTTTCAGTATTCGGCTGCATGTTCTGCACTTGGGAATTTGCCGGGTTGATATATCAAAATCTACTGCTGCATAGCTGCTTTTACATTTCTGACACAGAAGGCGGCTGGCATTGCCGTGATACTCAATGACCTCTTTGCTGCCCCCTTCCTGGTGCAGGTTATCAATATTCTGCGTGATTACCGCCTTCAGGAAGGAACTCGCGACGGCTGTTCGAATGTTTGTCCGGCATTGTTTTTTCTTTTAA
>CAZPEK010000193.1:0-7312 GCA_964585555.1 uncultured Leptospirales bacterium
TTAAGCAAAAAAGGTCCTACGGTTATTCTTTCCAGTGCAGATGCAGGGAAATACATACTCTATACAGGTCTCTTTCAATCCATTAATAATGCCAAATCAGGCTTGAAAGAACTTGACTCCTACAATAAGTTTTCTATATCTGCAAATGCCCGCATTGTAAAGCGGAAATAAAAGCTAAATATGGAAACAAGTGGAAAAAACTTCATTTATCTTTATAGTACCTCCGTCTCCTGATGATGCTGAATCAATCAGAAGTCTTATGCTCGAATATGCCCTCAGCGGAATTATACTTGAACGCTCTTTAGATGACATCAGGGATTCGATTGGGAGTTTTCTGGTTGCAAAACACAATAACAGGGTCATTGGTATCATAGCACGCTTCGATTATGGACAAAGACTAATCGAGATTCGATCCCTTGCAGTAGACAAAAAATATTACGGACAAAATATAGGAACCACGCTTTTAGAAGCTATGATCACCACAATTAAAAATGAAGGTGATTATAAAATATTTGCCCTTTCTTATGCACCGAAATTTTTCTTAAAAAATGGATTCATTGAAGTACCGAAAGGCAGCCTCCCTGAAAAAATCTGGAAAGACTGTATCAATTGCCCGGATAAAGATAACTGCGGCGAAACATCATTAATATACAGCCAGAGCCGGATAATATCCCGTTAACCGGTTTACCCTTAATGCCTGGCCCCACTTACTTTAATTGAAAAAGCTAAAGCCTTCATCTGTTCATTTAGTACAGCTATTCGGCCGGCAGGTGCTATAATTCTAAAAGCATACCCGTACTTACCATTTACGATATAACCTTCATAACCTGAAAATGCTGTCTTCGGACTACCAGTTGAACGACCCGTTAAACTATAAAGAAACGCCTTTCCCCCACTGAGGATTCGTTCTTTTTTTCCTGAAAAAGGAAGCATTCGGCGATCCCAGCTTTTTTCAAGCCATTGCACATCACGAATCGTAACGGCAAATTTTTCTGCATCTATCGCCATAAGACAATCAAAGAGAGCATTGCTTTGACTTTTTTCAAAAGAAATTCCGAGCATTATACCATGATAGCCGTAAGAAGGCCTGCTTCTTACCTTGTTTTTTATTACTGCAACCATCCCCTTAAGTCTCAGGGAATAATGCATATTCTCATTCATCACCGTCACAAAACCCTCTCCATCACTATAGAGCAATGGAGAAGCCTTACGATTTAACACCTCATACCTGCTTCCATTATTCTTTATGATTTTCTGTTTAACCGGCAAGACTTTCTGCTGAGCTTCTACAATGCGGTAATCTACAGGACTCATGGCAAGGATTGTTTTTACTAGACGGAGGGCATCAACAGTTCTGTGAGCCTTAAGCAGATCTTCTATTAATGAAATATAAAAATCAAGACCCTTGACAGAAACATGCTTTATTGATTTATCAACGGGGGTTGTTATAAAAATTTTTCCATTTCTATCAAAAAAATAACTATTTCCATCTCCATCAAGAAAAAATTTCCACCCCGGCATCTGTCCTGAAGAATTATTCGAAATCAGCAGAAGAAAAAACAGAAAGAAAGATATTCCTGTTTTACGAATCATAGCATATTAAAAAGGAGGATTCCTGCAATAATTATAAAAATAAAAAGTGCCGTCATTATATAAATCATTTTGTTATCACTTTCGGTTTCTACTTCCCCTGATCCTTCTTCCATTCTTATCTTGACATTTTCCTCTTCGACAAGTTTTGCCAATACTCCCTTTGCCACAAGGGCATATATCAGATAACCTGATTTTTCCACTGAAATTTTTTCCTTAATGCGCCCTTTTATCGGCGAAATCCTTCCGTCAGAATCAACTGCATTCAATACACTAAGAATCTTCCGAGACACGGGGTCTTTTCCCGGGAGAAGTATCATTATTTTCTCCCCTACGGTAATATCATTAATATACTTCCCCTTTACCGGTGCAACAATTGAGGTTCCCTCTACAACAAAGTTGGCTTCCTCTTCAATTTCCCGACACTGTCGCTCAAATTCGGTTTCTTCTTCGCTGATTGCCTTGGGTGAATCTTTAGAAGGCTCATTCCCCTGAGGGGTAACCAGGGGGACACCACCCAGTTCCATGGAAAGAGAACTGGTCGGCTCGATTTCAAGCTGGCAATTAATAAGATCTTCATCTAGTATCTGCCTTAATATAAGCAGTACATTTTTTGTTAATTCTTCAAGATCACCATTCTGCACATAAGGAAACACATCCTTTTCGACCATCAAGTCTATCAACAAATCTGGAAGATTATTCATTTCGATATTGTCACTACCCTGTTTAAAGGCGTTCATATCGGCAAAAAGACTTTTCCAGTCATCAAAAATTCGAACCTTATCATAGATACTGTCATTCTGAACTAAAACTGCATCTACATGAGAAATGTACTCGTCATAGACATTAAAAAAAGCAAAAAACATCCCCGATTTTCCCGAATGCTGTAAGAAAAACTTTCCTTTAACCGCAACATTATCAAGGTATTGACCCCCGACCATTGCCTTTGCTTTTTCCATATCTCCTTCAACATATTTAAGAGACATTTCAATAAGGCGTGTTTTCTCATTTAAAGAGTCATATTGTTCTGACATATTATTCTTCCTGAGTATCCACTATACATTTTTCAAGTATCTCATATTTTTTCTGTGGTGTCAACGCTACAAGTTTCTTCACACCCAGTAATACTTTCCGTTTATATTTCAACTGAAAATAAAGAGAAAATACTCCATCATCAGATAAATTATTTTCTATCCCAACCTTATCCAGAGGAACCTTAATTCCCAGCAAGGGGCCTATAATTTTAACCAGGTGTTCTGGATATATATACTTCATTGAAAGTTTATCAATATCCAGTTCAAGTCTGCGCAGTTGCTGATATCCTTCCCATTTCCCCTCTGAAAGATCAGGCCATTTACCTGGATTATCTGAGAGCTGCAAAACCACCTTGTTTTCACTTTCCAATACACGAAAAAAAGTCACTTGAGATTTATAGGCTGAAAGCAGCCCAAAAAGGCTGTCATCTTTTTTTGTTTTCTTTTTGTTTGCAGGTCCTTTCATTTTTCTATTCTTTATACTGCACAGTAAATATATTTATCCTGAACCCGAACCAGGCGAAGATCAATTAAACTCTCAAGAGTCTTTTGTGCTGTTTCTTCGTTTATGCCTGTTCCCGCTATTAAATCTTCCAGTGATACACGCTGATTAATTCTTATAAAATTAATTGTATCATGTTCACTTTGAGATAACTCCCCAATATAAAAATTATTATTGAGACAGATGTCTTCAGTCATTACAACTATTTTTTTATCAACCTGAGCATAGGATTTTATAACAGAAGCAATATTAATTTCTGCAATGTCAGATATTTTTCTTAATTTTAGATAAAACCGTTCAGTTTTCATTGAATCTGATAATAGTTTTACTATGAATTCATCAATAAAGGAGGAGTCTATAACCTTAATTTTTTCAAAATCAAGAATTACAACCTCACCCTCTTGAATAATATTCATTTTATCAATTAATTTTTTATACATACGCCTGCCAACCGGCCGCGTAATAAGATCAGGATTATTCTTTGTTACCTGTTTTGACAGACTGTCTACTTTAACTTCCATTCTCTCACGCATTTAAGGATATTGAAATTTGTGTTCCATTAAAATAATTAAGATCATTCTTCAGAAAAATAAATGGCTTCCCATCTTTCCTGTTTCGATAGAGTCCAGTAACCGACGCATCCCCCGAACGAATATATACGGTCCCCTTCAGGCGTTCGATGATCGTATTAACCTGACAAAGACCAAAACCAAAATCTCTTTTTGACGATATCGGCGTTGTAAGAGCCATCTCGATAAGACTGGCGGTTGTATCAAAATCAATTGGCTTCTTGTTTTCAAAACTCTGCCGAATACCTACACCCGAGTCACCAATCACAAGACGGCAAATATTTTCTCTTCCTGTTGCATAGGTCTGTACTGCGAAATAACCAGAATCAAGGCTGTGCTCAAAAACATTCTGACATAATTCAGAAATTACCGTTACAAAGTAATCAACAAGCTCGCCATGCATCCAGAACCTTAAAATCTGTGAACCTCTTTTTCTAAATTCTTCAATAACTGATGTAATTACCCGCACACTTTCCCGTTCCTTGTTGGGAATTTCTACAATCTCCATTAACCGCATACTTGCCTGAGAACGTCGCAACTGAAAACGTTCATTTAATGGTTCGGGAACATTAAAAATTCCATGTTTAAAAAAATCCATCCGCGACAGGTATTGATGTATCGAAAGCGGAATATTCACCAGATCAAGTTTCTCACCCCTGTTTCTCAAAAAAAACCTTCCCAGAAGAAGCATATTGACCATTGAAAATGGTTCCACAAAGGATACCCGGCTTAAATCGAGACCTTTCCCCTGTTCAAGGATGTCATTCTGCTGACCAATTATTTCCTCGAAGGCAAAGGGATCATTCAACCTGTTTGGTATCGTTATTATAGTAGTCTGTCCTTCATCTGACATAATTGCATCCTGTGTCTACATCAGCTTATCTATACCATCGGATTTTTTTTTACCATTCGTTAACCTTTTATGGTGAACAACACAGCCTTAAAAGATCAATCAAAACAAGAATTACGAAGGAAGGGACGAGAGAGGAAGTTATATCTGCAGGTTTTTAAATAAAAAATGGGATATTCTTTAAGAGATATCCCATTTTTTTATAGCTAAATTTAAGTTTTTGCTGTAAAGCTACATCATGCCTGGCATACCACCGCCCATACCACCACCCATAGGAGGCATCGGCATATCTTCTTCTTTGTCAGTGATAAGTACTTCAGTAGTACACATCATACCTGATACAGAAGCGGCATTCTGAAGAGCGGTTCTGACAACCTTTGCAGGGTCAATAATCCCCTCTTTTATCATATTAACCCACTCAAGGCTGTAAGCATTAAAACCAATTCCATCTTTTTGACTTTTAGCCTTTTCTACAATTACAGAACCTTCGAGTCCGGCGTTAAAGGCGATCTGCTTCATAGGAGCTTCAACGGCACGGAAAATAATTTCAGCACCGATTTTTTCATCTCCCTCAAGTTTATCAGCTATTTCCATAATAGCCTTCTGTGAATTAACAAGAGTAAGACCACCGCCGGGTACAATTCCTTCTTCAACCGCAGAACGTGTTGCAGAAAGGGCATCCTCAACTCGGGCTTTCTTTTCTTTAAGTTCAATTTCAGTTGCGGCTCCGACATTGATAACCGCAACACCACCGGCAAGCTTGGCTTTTCGTTCCTGCAGTTTTTCAATATCATAGTCAGAGGTAGAGTCTTCAATCTGGTTCTGAATCTGGGTAATTCTTCCCTGTACATCCTGCTTGCTTCCTGAACCTTCAATAATTGTTGTGTTTTCCTTATCAACAATGATCTTCTTTGCATTTCCCAGCATTTCAATAGTAGCGCCTTCGAGTTTCATACCGAGTTCTTCAGAAATAACCTGGCCCTTGGTAAGGATCGCGATATCTTCAAGCATTGCTTTTCTACGATCACCAAATCCAGGAGCTTTAACTGCAACTGCAGTAATAGTTTTTCTCAGTGTATTAACAACGATAGTTGCAAGGGCTTCGCCTTCAAGATCTTCAGCTATGATCAGGAGAGGACGTCCAGCCTGGGCAACCTTCTCAAGAACGGGAAGAAGATCTTTCATTGAGGAAATCTTTTTATCATGAATTAAAATATATGCATCTTCAAGAACAGCAGTCATTGTATCAGGGTCAGTTGCCATATAGGGAGAGAGGTAACCTCTATCAAACTGCATTCCCTCAACTACTTCGAGATGGGTTTCAATAGACTTTGCTTCTTCTACCGTAATAACACCATCTTTCCCCACCTTATCCATTGCATCAGCAATAAGGTCACCAACTTCACTGTCATTATTTGCAGAAATTGATGCAACCTGGGCAATTTCTTTCTTGTCTACTATCTCACGAGCAGTACTGGCAATATAGTTAATAACATTGACAACAGCCTTATCAATTCCACGCTTGAGGCTCATGGGGTTGGCACCGGCAGTAACATTCTTAAGGCTTTCACGGTAGATAGCAGCTGCAAGAATAGTTGCAGTCGTTGTTCCATCTCCGGCAATATCATTAGTTTTTGTTGCAACTTCCTTGACCATCTGAGCTCCCATATTCTCAAAAGAATCTTCAAGCTCAATTTCCTTGGCAACAGTAACGCCATCTTTAGTAACGGTTGGAGAACCGAATTTTTTATCAATAACAACATTCCGCCCACGGGGCCCCAGGGTTACCTGCACCGCATCGGCAAGCTTTTGTACACCTTCATAAATAGATCTTCTTGCTTCTTCATTATACTGTAAAATCTTAGCCATTTTTTTTCCTCTTACTCTTCAATTTTTTAACATAAGCACATACAGGCTTAGTCAATAATCGCGAATACATCACTTTCAGAAAGAATCATGTATTCCTGGTCCTGGTATTTGATCTCTGAGCCTGCATATTTACCATAAAGTACGACGTCGCCGACTTTTACAGTCAGTGGAATAATTTTATCTCCATCTCGTGCACCTTCACCAACAGCGATTACTTTGCCCTGTTGGGGTTTTTCCTTTGCAGTGTCGGGCACGTACAGTGAACCAACTTTTTCAACTTCATCTTCCAAAGCCTGAATGAGAATACGATCTCCTATAGGTTTTATAGCCACGTATTTCCTCCTTAAATTTAATTAATATTTTCTTAGTATACTTATACAAAACAACAATGATATTGTTGGCAGTAGACAAAAACTTGTTAGCACTCTTTTTATTGAGTGCTAACAACTAATATATAGTGACTTGTCAATTCTTCAAGTCCAATTTTTAGCTGTTAGCTGAAATTACAAGGAATTATTTGAAAATATGGCGTTTTTTTGGCCTTTTCCGTCAATTTCACAAAAAGTACACAAACAGGCCCTGAAGATCATTAATTTTATGATTTAGTACTAAAATCAGACTTTCCACCCCGTTTATCAACAAGAGTAACATCTTCTATCACCATTGCTTTGTCAACGGCCTTACACATATCATATATGGTCAGGGCAGCCACTGAAACAGCAGTTAAGGCCTCCATCTCTGCGCCGGTCTTGCCATCGAGGCGAATCTCACTGGTAATAACAATACCTCCACGCTTCTCATCAAGTTCAAGATCAACATTAACATAGCTGAGATTCAAGGGGTGACACATCGGTACAAGGTCAGAGGTCTTTTTTGCAGCCATTATACCGGCAATGCG
>CAZPEK010000194.1:0-7300 GCA_964585555.1 uncultured Leptospirales bacterium
CTTTGTTTTGGGACAGCCTCTTCTGTGATTTCAAAATGCTATGGTTTACTTGGCGTCAATCCATTTCATCATTTTTCGCAGTTCAGCACCAACTTTTTCAATCTGGTGATTTTTGCCCGCCTCTTTCATTTTGTTGTAATTGGGGCGGCCGTCTTCGTTTTCTTTCATCCAGTTTTTGGCAAAGGTTCCGTTCTGGATTTCTGTGAGAATTTTTTTCATTTCAGCTTTGGTGTTGTCATTTACAATACGGGGACCGCTTACATAGTCGCCATACTCTGCCGTGTCAGAAACCGAGTATCTCATGTAGTTGATGCCTCCCTGGTAGAAGAGGTCAACAATCAGCTTTAATTCATGAAGGCATTCGAAGTAGGCGATTTCAGGCTGGTAGCCGGCTTCAACGAGGGTCTCAAATCCCGCCATAACGAGAGATGACGCGCCGCCGCAGAGAACAGCCTGCTCTCCGAAAAGGTCTGTTTCAGTTTCTTCTTTGAAGGTGGTTTCAATGACTCCGCCCCGTGTGCCGCCGATACCCATGGCGTATGCGAGAGCAAAATCTTTTGCCTGTCCAGAGGCATCTTTTTCTATGGCAATCAGCGCCGGAACACCGCCGCCTTTTTCATACTCGCTTCGTACCAGGTGCCCGGGGCCCTTGGGTGCGATCATGATAACATCAACATCTTCAGGCGGGGTTATTTCTCCAAAGTGAATATTGAATCCGTGGGAAAATACCAGTACCTTTCCTTTTTTCAGGGCGGGCTTAACTTCTGACTCGTACAGCTTTGCCTGGATGTGGTCCTGGGCGAGTATTTGAATAAGATCAGCCTGCTCAGCGGCTTCCTTTGCTGATATGGGCTTGAAGTTATGGGATTCCGCCAGTTTGAAGTTGTCGGTTCCGGGAAGTTCAGAAACAATAACGTTAAGGCCGCTGTCCCGAAGGTTTTGCGCCTGGGCGTGGCCCTGACTTCCGTATCCGATTACCGCAATGGTTTTATCTTTCAGAACGTTAAGGTCCGCGTCTTCGTCATAATACATTTTAGCCATGATTTATCTCCTTACGTTTTACATTTTTGCTTACATGTCTTTCAACATGGAAATACGGCCTGTACGCATCAGTTCTTTGATGCCGTAGGGCCTGAGAAGTTCAACTACTTCATCTATTTTGTCTGGATCTCCCTTGATTCCGAGGGTAATAGATTTCGGGGAAATTTCAGCAATGTTGGCATTGAATACTTCACCCAGCTTGATGATTTCTGACCTGGTTTTCGGCTGGGCACTTACACGGATCAGGATAAATTCTCTCTGTATCGAACTGATATCGGTATGGTCTGATATCTTAATGACATCGATAAGCTTGTTGAGCTGCTTTTTTACCTGTTCAATGACCCGGTCGTCTCCGCTGACAACAATGGTCATAACGGAAATTTCGTCGTGACAGGTGTTGCTTACCGCAAGAGAATCAATATTATAGCCGCGGGCCGAGAAGAGCCCCGCTACTCGTGCGAGAACACCGAATTTGTTTTCTACCTGTACTGATATTACGTGCTGCTTCATGCCAGTTCCCTCATAATTGTTTCTTTAACTGATTTTCCCGCCGGTACCATGGGATAGACGTTCTCTTCCTTGGCGACATGAAAATCGATTATTATCGGCTTATCAGTAATACTGAGGGCCTTTTCTATGGCAGGGGCAACTTCATCCTTTTTTGTTGCCCGTATGCCCACGGCATGATGCGCTTCTGCCAGTTTGACAAAGTCGGGAGAAAAGTTCATGCAGGTGTGAGAGTATCTTTTGTCAAAGAAAAGCTGCTGCCACTGCCTGACCATTCCGAGAAACCCGTTGTTGAGAATTGCGATGATTATCGGCAGCCGGTGCTGTGAGGCCACAACCAGCTCCTGGATATTCATTTGAATAGAACCGTCACCGGCAATATCAATGACCCTCTTGTCCGGGCGGGCGAGCTGAGCGCCGATAGCTGCGGGGAAACCGTATCCCATGGTCCCGAGGCCCCCTGATGAAATAAAGCTTCGGGGTTCCGTATACTTGTAGAACTGGGCTGCCCACATCTGGTTCTGTCCGACTTCAGTGGTAATTATTGCTTCACCACTGGTGAGGCGGTAGAGTTCTTCTACTACAAACTGGGGCTTGATCTGTGATTTGGAGTCTTCATAGGTCAGGGGATTGGATTTTTTCATTTCCATGACCTCCTGTACCCAGGGACCAATCTTTGGAGCCTCAACGATTTTATTGAGCTCTTTGAGGACTGTTTTGCAGTCCCCGACGATAGGCACGTCAACCGCAACATTTTTACTTACCGAAGCGGGGTCAATGTCAATATGTATGACCTTTGCCTCGGGAATAAATGATGCGATCTTGCCGGTAACACGGTCATCAAAACGTGCCCCGATTGCTATCAAAAGGTCTGATCCATTGACCGCATGATTGGCATAGTAAGTGCCGTGCATGCCGAGCATTTCAAGAGAAAGGGGGTCGGTCTCAGGGAATATACCGAGGCCGAGAAGGGTCGTGGTAATGGGAATACCGGTTTTTTTAACCAGTTCCCGGAGTTCCTTTGAGGCATTTGATATGACAACCCCGCCGCCCGCATAGATAACGGGTCTCTTTGCCTGGGCAATCATTTGAGCCGCTCTTTTTATCTGGTTGGGGTGGCCGGCATAATTCGGCTTGTACCCCTTGATCTTTACGGTTTCAGGATAACTGAATTTATGAGTTCCGTTAGAAATATCAACGGGGATATCAATGACTACCGGTCCGGGACGGCCCGTTGTGGCTATATGAAAGGCTTCTTTTATGATGCGGCTCAGATCCTTTATATCCTGAACGAGGTAATTATGCTTGGTAATAGGACGGGTAATACCGGTCACATCAACTTCCTGAAAGGCGTCATTGCCGATCATGTCTCTTGACACCTGGCCGGTAATAACAACAAGGGGAACTGAATCAAGATGGGCTGTCGCAATACCGGTTATGAGGTTGGTGGCCCCGGGACCTGAAGTCGCAATGACTACACCGGGTTTTCCCGATGCCCGGGCATAGCCGTCAGCGGCGTGAACTGCTCCCTGTTCGTGTCTGCTGAGAATGAACTTGAAGGGGGCATTAAATATCTGGTGGAAAATTGGAATAACAACACCGCCCGGATAACCGAACATTACTTCGACATTTTCTTTTTCCAGGGATTTTATAATTATTTCTGATCCTTTCAACTAATTTTCACTCCTTTCTGGTTGCATATATTTAAAAAGTTTTTTATCTTAACTGTCTGTAAATACCCTTTTTTTATATATTGTGCGGCCCGGTATGATTTATGTGTATACTATGGAAAATATTGTAACATGTTGAAATTATGAAGTATTTGTCAATTTTTTTTCTTTAGTTTCTTTAAAAGCTTGAATTCCTGTTCCGGCTTTTATAGGATGAACGAGCCTGATAATTTGAATTGAGCCCCTTTTTTAGAGAGACTGCACGAAATGCTCAGCGAGAATGTAGAGATAATATTTAAAGCTATTCTAGCACAAAACTCCTTGAATACAAGAGACGCAATACCTCATTCCGATGAATTTATTCGAAAAATGGAGTCTGTCAACGGTTTTCCCCCTGATTTCACCGATAAATGTGTGAGGTTCCTGAAGGATGCCCACAAAATATTTATTATTGAAATTGTTCAGGAAGACGAAGGCCGGGATATCAAAAAAATTGAAGCCTATATTGATGCTGACATGTCCACGGTGCGCCGCCTCAAGAATATTTTTCAGAAACTTCTCCAGGATATTTACGAAGAAGAAAATCATCAGCGCTTGATGGCCCACCAGATAATCCGGGAACTCTTTCCTAAAATGAATGTGTACAATAACACACCCATAGGTTATATCGCCAACAAGGCCATCATGCTCGAGGAGTATGAACTGCTTCTTGAAAAGGATTTCAGCCAGTACACTGAAAGCTATAAAGAAGAGCGGATTGCCGAGCTTTTCGAAGAGAGTGGAGGGGAGCTTGAAGCCTTGATGGGGGTGGCAAAAAAGGAAGAAGTCGAACCGGAGATTGTTGAGAAAAAGCCCGTGAATAAACGGGCCATAGATTCAGGGAGAGGAAGTGAACTCTCGTCTATGACCTCACTTCAGTCTATTGACAAGGTTCTTCGTATCTACGGGGTTGATTTCTTTTATCGGGTGAACCTGAGAAAATATAATTTTGACCTGATCAGGCTGGTGATAGAGCAGAAAAAAATTACCAGTCGTGAAGACCTGACGCTTCTCAAAAAAATGATTCAAAAGATCAGGGATAATGCTGAGCGGGATCCCGGTCTTACTGAGCATCTGGAAAAACTGAAAAATCTTGAACGGATTATCTCCCGTCGCATGCTTATGAGGCGTTGAAGAGCCCCCTGAATCCTCTGCATATAACCATAGAATTTTTCTCTATAGTGCAATGCCCGGCAACTCTAATGATATTTCCTTAAAATACTCTGCTCTGGCCCTGATGTTTTTAATAAGTTCCATGGCAAAATCCTTTTCGTCTACCTCTTTCAGAATATCAATATCCAGCTTGTCAAGGTTGGCTGAAACGGCATTACATAGCTTTCTGAAAGCATGAGCCACCAGCCTTTGCTGCAGTCCGCATTCCTCACAAAATTCAGCCAGCTGAAAGGCTAGAATGCCGTCCAGCGAAAACTCATCGCCAATGGCCATGGCCAGTTCACGATCAAATTTTTCTCCATACATATCAACATTCAGCATATCATATGCAGGAGTAATATCGATTCCCTCTTTTCTGACAAAAAAGGAAATATTTTTCCCATGGGCATCACAGTTTCCGATAATAAGCTGGAATAATACCCAGTTTAACAGATCCATGCGCGCCTTTGCCGGAATCCGACACAGCTCGGTTGCATTGAATAGTGCGGGAAGAGATGCTCCGGTTCTGATAATTCCCGCATCTCCTGATGAGCCAAAGGGACGTTCATACTTATACGTGGGGGGCAGGTCAAGAATCTGACATCCGTCAATCACATGGATCCTGTTAACTGATTTTCCCTTCCATTGACGATCAAACCGTTTAACCAGGAGTACCGGTTCATCAAAGTATAAAAGTGAAACCGGTGCAGTGGGGATATTTACTGCGCCTGCAAGGGTCATACAAAGGAACTCATTAATCACTATATGGGTTTCGGAATTAGTACCGAATTTCATGATATGGGTAGAGGCAAGTGTTTCTTCGCCAAATCCATATTGCCCATCGGGTTTCATAATGAGAGGAAGTTTTTCCTGCATTCCGGCAATGGACAGCCTTTGTTTGCCGTCCCATGTGGCAATTGAAACTTTGTCTCGCTGCTTGATTCTTTTGTTCAATTCATCTGGTGGTATTGCGCGAAAACCGGTGTCAGAAAAAAATTGTTTCTCTTTAGGGAAGTGAAAAGAGAGAGCGCCGGTTGTTTCTGCTCCCAGTAGAGCGATCAGTCCAAAAATATTGCTTTTGGATATCTGATTATTGACAGACAATTCTTCAAGCCACTTCCCTTCAGGCAGAAGATTGGATAGAAAGCGTTTGATTTTGTCTGAATTATTTTCCTGGGGATGTACGTGGGGAGATATGAAAAATTCTTCTTTTTCAAGCCAGGATTGATGGTATTCAAATACATATGTATCTTCTTTGCCGCTGAAAGTGAGTGTGCCGGTCGGTTTGCGGTTAAGAAAGACTGAAAGTGTCTCCGGCATTATTCCTCCCAGGGAATAACTTTAAGTTTTATACCCAGCATACGGCAGACTTTCAAAATGCTCGAAAGCTTCACATCTCCTTTTGCCGTTTCAATTTTCGTGAGAGTATCGACCGCGACACCACATAACGCGGCTGCATCATGAATTCCCAGACCGGATTGTGTTCTGCGGGCCCGTATGAATGTGCCAAGGGTAACCGCATCCAGGGGACCGTCCTGAGTGGGGGCCGCAACAGCCTTTATTCTTTTTCCCATAGATACCTGCTTTTATATAATACTATCTGAGCAGTATTATATAAAATATGTGTAGTGTCAACAAATTAATACTGTTTGGGCAGTATTAATTAGCTGTTTTTTTTGATATTTGAAATAATACTGTCAAAGCAGTATTTAATGAAGGGTACTTCTTGATTTTCTCTGCCCCCGGATCGAGCAGGGGAACTTTGCCCGGGCAAACAGCAACAAGTAAAAGATATTAAACCCCCACCGGGCGCTGTGCTGAGCGAAGTCGAAGCGGGTGGCGAGGTCCATGCATCTGAGGCGTTATAAGGATTCTCGAGCCGGGGGCCGGAGGGCCTACCTGCAGAGCCCCTGGTTGGAAATATACTTTTTGTCAAAGGGAACTGTTTTCCGGTAACATTCTTTTTTTATGTAGGTGAGGAGGGGGAAGAAAACTTCCTTTTCAACAAAACCTGGAATTCGTGTTATCAGCTCTCCCTCTTTCGTCATGAACACAAGGGCAGGGAGTCCCCGCCCGCCGAGAAACGAAAGAAACTCCCGGGGAGAATAGTTACGGCTTCGGTAGCTGATAGTCTGGTTCGGTTTGTCGGTATGGATGCGGACCGCTATAAAATTATTGTTCAGGTAGGCGCTCACAGCCTGATGGGAAAAGGTTTTCCGGTCCATGACTTTGCACCAGTGGCACCAGTCAGCATAGAAATCAATCAGGATTGGCTTCTTAAGCTTTTTCGCCCGATCCATCCCTTCGTTAAAGGAATACCACCGGGGGCTTTCTCCCCCTGCAGCGGCTGCTGCGAAGATTATCAGAAGTGCCGCTGTTTGTATAATCAGGCTTCGTTTCATTTTTGTACCTGCAGGTTCGTATCTTTATTTGCCGCAGGGAGTGTCTCCCTTTAAATATGCCTCAAAGGCGATATTTTTTGCATAGCATTTTTCAGTCATGTAGCTGAGAAGGGGAAGGAATACATTTTTTTTAACGAATCCCGGAATTTTAGTAATTGGCTGTCCTGTCGCGTCCATAAAGACCAGGGTCGGCAGTCCCTGGACTCCCATCATGGACTGAAATTCCTGCATGGAAAAATTATGTTTTTTAAAGCGTATCCGCTCACTGCCCGGTTTGTCAGTATGTATTCTGATGGCAATATAGTCTCTGTTCAGCTTGTCTGCCACCTCTGAATCGGCAAAGGTTTCCCTGTCCATGACCTTGCACCATTTGCACCAGTCAGCATAGAAGTCTATAACCATGGGCTTTTTTTCTTTTAATGCTTTATTAAAGCCTTCGGTAAAGGAATACCATTGGGTTTCTCCGGTCTGTTGTGGAGATTTAACCAG
>CAZPEK010000195.1:0-7292 GCA_964585555.1 uncultured Leptospirales bacterium
AAATCTGAAAGCCTTGCATTCTTTATGACATTACTGATATGCGCGGTGGCATCACTTTCCTTCAGGTGGCCCCTTGATGAAGGGCGCATTACGTCTTCCTTCGGGGAGTCGAGGGCCGATCACTTCCATGACGGTATTGATATGGTTTGTCCCGATGATAAAATCTATCCCGTAGATAGGGGTAAGCTGGTTTTTTACTTCGATGAGTCTATTTTTCCCCTCGATACGATACCGGGGGGGGGGAATTTCAGGGTTCTTCTCCATGAAAAGGGCATATATTCGATATACATGCATTTGAAGGGAGGAGCCCGGGAGATGACTTCCTATGGGAAAAAGGACCTTCTCGGAATGATTGGGAATTCAGGGCATTCTTACGCCAGGCATCTTCATTTCAGTATGCTTAAAAAATCAGAACGGGCATCATTGAACCCCATGGGTCTTCTTCCTTCATGGCCCGATAAAAAAGCCCCTGAAATTAAGGGTTTTCTCCTTCATATCGGAGAGCGTTACATAACCTTAAAAGAAAATAGTGATATTCGCCTGACACGGCATTATCCCCTTCTTGTCAGTATTACCGATACTATCACAGGTAAAGAACGTCTCGGGGTGCACCGGCTGATGGTTACTCACAATGGAAAGAGAATTTTTAATACAGAATTTAAAGATATACGTTTCAGTTCTAAAGGTCTTCTGGTGGGGAACCGGCCCTTCGAGGGAGTCTTTGACCCCGGGGGGTATTACCGTATTACCGGGGTCCGTTACAGCGCGGGAAAAAATTCTTTCTCTGTAAAGGCAGTTGATTTTGCCGGTAATGTTTCTGAAAAATTATTCACCTGTACTGTTAATCTGGACATGGAATAGGAGCTCCGGGGGTATACTGATTGGAAAATATGATTCCATATTTCAGGCGCGAGAAGAGTATTAAGCAGATTGATCTTGCTGAGGCGCTTAAGGTTTCTCCCTCGTACCTGTGTAAAATTGAAAAGGGAACTCAGGAGCCTACGGATAAATTTATGAAAGAAATTTCTGAATTTTTAGGGGTTCCCCAGAATGAGCTTTTCCCCGCGAAACGCCGTAAACGGGACAAGATCAAAAAGATAAACAATACCTACAGTAATAAACTCTGGAGCGTCCGGCGTGAGCGGGGAATCAAACAGTATGAACTCGCTAAAAAGCTCGATTGCTCGCCATCCTATCTTTCTAAAGTCGAAAAGGGGCTTCAACAGCCCAATGACCGGTTTAAAAAGAAGTGTGCCAAGATTCTCAAGGTAAAAGAAGTGGAACTTTTTTCAACTACCTGATACTCTATGGATAACTACTACCTGGAATTTATTATTCTTTTTACTTTTGCTCTCCTGTCAGCTTTTTTTTCAGGATCAGAAACAGCGCTTTTTGCCCTGAAAAAGGCGGATCTGCATCGTTTTTCAGAATCAAAGATTCGAAAAGAGCGGGCGATATACAGCGCGATGACAGAGCCCCAGCAAATGCTGATAACGATTCTAATTGGGAATCTTTTTGTAAATCTGGGTGCATCGGTTTTTTCCACAACTTTGTTTCTTGATCGCTATCCTGAATATGGACATATCATAAGTATCGCCATAGTAACCCCGGTTATGATTTTACTTTGTGAAATTTCACCCAAGGCTATCGCTGTCGGATCTTATGAAAATTTTTCCCGGAAGGTCTTTCCTCTGCTTCAGCTTTTTCACACTGTATTTTTCCCTCTCAGGTTTCTTCTCCTCGGCTTTACCGATGGATTCATTCGTTTTTTCGGGCTGACGGTTGAGCATAGTGCTATTACCGAGGATGAGCTCGGAATGGCTATTCACCACAGTCAGGAAGAAGGTCTTATCAATAAAGATGAAGGGGCTTTTCTTAAAAATGTAATGGTTTTTGCCCAGAAAGAGGCGAGCCATATCATGTTTCATCGTAACAGGGCCACCTTTATACCCTATGGGGCGACTATTAAAGAAGCCATGAAAATAATACTCGATAATGATGTGATCAGGGCCCCGGTTTACAAGAAAGATCTTGATCATGTCGTCGGTTTTATCGATTCAAAAGACCTGATGCCTGCCTATCTTGGTTACCGTAATGCGAAAAATATTAACCGTTTTATTCAGGAAATAAAGTTCTTCCCCTCGACCCGGGAGCTTAATGATTTGCTGAATGATTTTCTTGAAATGGGAATTCAGATTGCTGTCTTACTTGATGAGTATGGGGGAACTGACGGCATCGTAACCCTTAACAGTCTTCTTACTGAGTTGATGGGAGGCGGGTCGACCCGCTGGGAAGTGAAAGGCCGCTCTGATGTTCGGCGTCTCTCAGAATCGGTCATTGTTGTTTCCGGTGACATGCAGATACCGGATTTCAATGTCACCTTCAACGTGGATATCGATACCACCGAATCAGAAACTATTGGAGGCTATTTCATAGAACAGATGGCCCGTCTTCCAAAAAAGGGTGATGAAATTGAAATCGAAGGTTATATCCTGAGGCTTCGATATATCGCAAAAAATCATGTTGAATCTTTAGAGTTAATAGAAAAGGAAGAAAAAGAGAAGTAGGAAAGAGTCTCGAAGGCGATGATGGAATCTTCGCCTTCGAGTGCAATCGGCTGCAAGCCCCTGAAAGCGAAGATGACCATCATCGCCTTCAGGGAGAAAACCCAATGTGCAACAAAAGTAAAGGATTTATCGGTAATTAAAATAAGATGGAAGTTATCTACGAACATATTATCTACCTGGTACTGATTGGCATTTGCATACTCCTTTCAGCCTTTTTTTCCGGTGCTGAAACGGCACTGGTCTCGGCACGACGTATCAGTATTGAGACCGCAGCAGGGAAGGGTGTCTCAGGGGCTGCACGGTCAGTTTATATTCTCGATAATCTTGAAGATGCCATCGGCATGGTTCTGGTTGGTAATAATATTGCTAATATCTCAGCTACCGCTTTTATTACTTTTGTGGCAAATCGAGCTTTTTTTCTGGGAGACCGAGGGCTTTTTGCAGTGACGGCCGCACAGACTGTTGTATTTTTAATTCTCTGTGAAATTACTCCAAAAGTTGTGGCCCGGGCAAAGGCTGAAAAGTTTCTTCTTCGCATGTCGCTGCCCATTAAAGGGCTTATTATCATGTTAAAACCCCTGACGCGGTCTTCTCTCTTTTTCTCCCGGCTGATAAAGAGGATTTTTCGCATTCCTGAATCAGAAAGTACCCTGCTTCGGTCCCGTGATGAGCTGGGGCGTCTTTTTCAAATAGGAGAGGAAGAAGGGGTCATTGAAGAGGAACATCAGCAGATAGTTGATGAAATACTTTCTTTTCGGGAAGTTACCGCCTATGAAGCCATGACTCCCACCATTGACATTATCTCAGTTGATGAAAAAAGCTCTATTCGTAAACTTGTGCAGATAATCGAAGAAACTCATTTTTCACGAATACCCCTTTACAGCGAACGGGTTGACAATATTACCGGATATATTTTTTATCGGGATATCCTCCGACAGGCTTCTGTTACGGATATTTCTGAACTTATGTACCCGGCCTGGTATGTTCCGGGAACAAAAAATATTTTTGAGCTTTTTCTTGAGATGAAAAAGAAACATGTTCCCATGGTATTTGTCGTGAATGAACAGGGAGCAGTGGCGGGCCTTTTGACCCATGAAGACATCGCTGAAGAGGTGGTGGGAGAAATCCATACCAGGGACCATACAGGAGAAGAGCTGATAAGCATGATCAGCAACCGGGAATACATGGTCTCCGGGGATCTTGATATTGAACATTTTCAGAAGGTTTTCCCGGTAAAGATTACCAAAAGGGGCTTTGAAACTATTGCAGGTTTTATGACCTGGAAGCTGGGCAGGATTCCAGATCAAGGAGAGCGTTTTGTTCATGACCGTATTACCTTTATCGTCGAAGAAGTCACGGAGCGTTCAGTTGAGAAGGTGCGTCTCTGGTCAAGCAGTAAGATAAAGCTAAAAAAATAGCCGTGTATTTTAATAAAGGGGCGAAAGCGCTTTTGCCCCTTCATTAAAATACACGGACTGGAAATAGAAAAGGAGACAGCAATGAAAATATTTGAAAAACTTGCAGAAAAAGTAACCGGCCGTCACGTCCTGATACTTCTGGGAATACAGTTTGTGGTCCAGGGGGCGATTCTTTTCGGGACCTATCCCCTTATTACCAATGGCGGCGCGCCGCCTCTTGACCTTCAGGTTTTCTATGAGCCTTCAATGGTGGGCTTTTACCTTGCATCAATCGGTGAAGCAGGGCGGAGCTGGTACCTGATTAACCAGGCAACCCTGGATCTTTTATTTCCGGCAGCATATGGATCGGCTTACGTTGCCCTTTTTATCTGGCTGGTAAAAAAATGCCGCCTTCAGGATGCCTTTTTGAAACTCGGTGCACTTCCCCTGCTGATAGTTTTTTTTGACTTAATTGAGAATGCCTGTATTATTACTGCAATCGTCAAGTTTCCGGAAATACCGAAAATTCTTGAGTCAGTAACCGCAACCGCGTCTGCGGGCAAGCAGTCTGCCATGACGGCGGCCTTGATCGTGGCGGTACTGCTGATTGGTACCGCCTTTGCCCGCCGTAAGGGGGAGTAGGGAAACAGCAACGCATAGAAGACATTCGAATCATTCATGGTACGCATAGAAGACATCAAATACATCCTTTACAGTGAAACCGAACTGAACAACCCGATGGTTCAGCGCTTTTGTGCCCTCCCGGGAGCGGAGCGCCTTGTCTGGCGGGATGAGATCCACCTCGGCATGCTTATCGATGACCTGAAGACGAAAGAAGTCCCCTCCAAGCAGGTCATTATTCTCAAGCCCTTCATGGGTCGGCATTTTCAGGGCTGCCCCTGCTCGAAGGGCGTCATTGGTTGTGATTACTTCCTTCTCAATACCTGTTTCGGCTGTCTTTACAACTGCGCCTACTGCTTTCTCAACACCTACCTGAATTCCTACGGCATCACCCAGTTCAGCAATCTCGATGATCTCGGTGATGAGATACTTGAGCACCTTGATTTAACTTCCTCTCAAATATATCGAATCGGCACCGGTGAATTTACCGATTCCCTCATGATGGACCGCATTACCCGCATTGCCGAGCCCCTTATCCGCAAGTTCAGTACCCTTGACAACGTGATGCTTGAATTTAAGACCAAGTCTGCCGATGTTGATCATCTTCTCGATATAGACGAGAAGGGTAACGCGGTGCTGGCCTGGAGTCTCAACACTCCCCGGAATATTGCGGATTACGAAGAGGATACCGCGGATCTCGATGAACGACTTGAGGCTGCCCGCAGGGCTTCAGGGGCGGGTTATCTTCTCGCCTTTCACTTTGACCCGATGATACTCTATGATAATTGTAAGGAAGATTATTTCTCAGTAGTAGACCGCCTTTTCGATACAGTGAACCCTGACCGGATCGCCTGGATCTCTCTCGGAGGCTTCAGGTACAGTCCCGGTTTCAAAGAGATTCTTCGGCAGAAGTTTCCCCGGGAGCGTCTTTCTACGGCTGAAATGTTTCCCGGATGGGACGGGAAGTTCAGGTATCTGAAGCGCTACCGCCTCGATCTGTACCGGTCAATGAAAGAGTATATCGAAGCAAAAGGGGGAAGTCCCTTTGTCTACCTTTGCATGGAGAGTGCAGATGTGTGGAGCCAGGCTATGGATAAAAATTTTGCCTCAACAAAAGAAATGGAAGCCGACCTGAGCCGGCATTTGAGAGCGAAATTTTTGCCCTGACCGCCTGGTATTGTTTATGCCATGGGTCTGAAAAGCCGGGTAATCCGATAAAATAATTGACCTGAAAGGAGTCAACGGGACTAATGATTTTTAGAGAAGAAAAAAGCTGTCAGGAGTTTTAAACCAGTGGAAGAACAGGATTACAAAGAAGTTCAGCGGGAACTTACTGCTATCAGGGAAAAAATAAATGAACTTTACAAAACTATTGATCTCGATGGCCAGAAAGATCGCCTTGCCCGACTCGAACAGAAAACCCTGAAAGATGACTTCTGGAAGGATAAAGAAAATTTTGCCGCGGTAAACCAGCAGATCAGCCGCCTGAAGCGAAAGATTGAACCCTGGAACGCCCTGATTGAAGAGGTTTCTGAGAGTACCGAGCTCATGGAAATGGCCTTTGCTGAAAATGACAATGATATTCTTGATGAAATAGCCGGAAAGGTCTCCTTATTTTCGAAACGTTTTGATGACCTTGAAACCATGGAGCTTTTCAACGAAGACGATGATTTAAAAAATGCATTTATATCAATACACCCGGGAGCGGGCGGTACTGAATCCCAGGACTGGGCCAGCATGCTTTTTAGAATGTATTTTCGCTGGGCAGAGAAAAAGGGATTCAGTATTGATGTCCTTGATTACACTCCTGGGGATGAAGCGGGTATAAAAAGCTGTACCTTTTTAATAAAGGGTGAATATTCCCACGGTATGCTGAAAGGAGAAATGGGGGTTCACCGTCTGGTGAGAATCTCTCCCTTTGACAGCAATAAGCGTCGTCATACCAGTTTTGCTTCAGTTGAAATTATGCCTGAGATTTCCGATGACATTGAGATCGACATCAATGAATCAGATCTTCGTATCGATACCTACCGTGCTTCGGGAGCCGGAGGGCAGCATGTTAATAAGACTGATTCTGCAGTACGGATTACCCACATACCTTCGGGAATTGTAGTACAGTGCCAGAATGAGCGCTCTCAACATAAGAATAAGTCCTTTGCCATGAAGGTGCTTAAAGCGAAACTCTATGAACTGCAAAGGCACCAGCAGGCCGAAGCCATGCAGGATAAAATGGGTGAAAAAAAAGAGATTTCATGGGGTAACCAGATTCGCTCATATGTGTTTCAGCCTTATACAATGGTTAAAGACCACCGTACTAACGAAGAAACCGGCAGCGTTGATTATGTCTTTGATGGAGATATAGACCGTTTCATCTATGCCTTTCTTAAGATGAACAGATCCGGAGACAAATAGTATATAACGTTTAAGATGGTGTGTGCCCCGGGGGCGCACACACCATCTTAAACGTTATTACAGGAAAAATATTGTTAAGGAACAAATACTTCTATATTTTTCTTGTCTCCCCATAATTTCCCTTGTAGAATAGGGCATGCAGTAAAAGTGAGAAATGAATAATGAAATTTAAGCGAAACAAACTGAAACATTTTGCGGTAGTTCATTTCGGAAAGCTTCTGGGTGATGACCTCGGTTCTATCGCTCTGGGAGACAGTCTTCGAGCGCTGCCGAAGAGTAAGCATCCTCGTTTTCT
>CAZPEK010000196.1:0-4855 GCA_964585555.1 uncultured Leptospirales bacterium
CACCCCAAATCGCTGTTCTTCATCGACTACAATGAGTCCGAGGTTTTTGAATTCCTGGCCGGAAGAAAAGCCAATGGAGTAATCATCTTCGATGATACTGATAAATGAGTTAGGGTAGTTTTCTGCAATTGAGAGAAGCAGCTTTTCTTTTTCCCTGACAGCCCTGTTGGCCTCAAAAAGCTTAAAGGCCATTTTGATTGAGGCATCAAGAACCGTTATACCGCTGTTTTTAACCACATAGCCGTAGGAGGTAATTTTTTCAGTCAGGCCTACAATTTTCATATCCGTATGGCTGGATAGAAATACAACAGGTATATCTTTTTCTTTTAGAATCAGTGCTGCAGCTTCAGTCCCGTCAATGCCGGGACCAAGATCTATGTCCATAAGGATGAGGTCGACAGGATGATCAGAAATGGCGATTTCAACGGCATCTGTACCGGAAAGAACTGTTGTTACAGCATATCCGTATTTCTCGAGCTCTTTGTTCTCTGCAAGGGCTGTTATTGCTTCATCTTCTACAAGAAGAATTCTTTTCTGGGTTACCGGTGCCATAAATATCAGTATACTGCAAATCAAGGGATATGCAATCAAGAATTTAGGGACTCTTTATTAATTAAAGTAATATTCTGAGTGTACCGTTATTTCTTATTTCTGATGCGTATGATTGTTATTTCAGGAGGAGCGAGGAACCTGATAGGGGGCCCCCAGGTTCCGGTTCCCCGGCTTACATAGAGCTTACTTCCCTTTGTGAGGTCGTAAAACCCGCAAATATACTTGAAGGGAATCCGCACCAGGAGCGTAAAAGGGAATATCTGTCCGGCATGAGTATGGCCTGAGAGCTGCAGATCAAAGAGACCGAGGCTTTTATCTTCAATTTTAGGCTGATGCTTTAGAAGAAGGACGAAACGTTTCTGGTCGGCAGCTTTCAGCAGGGCAGATTCAGAAATTGGCTGCTTTTGATCAGAATAATGTATATATGCGGGATCATCTACACCGGCTATTGCGAGATAACTTCCTACATCAATAATTTCATTTCGAAGCAGCCTGAAACCTGCAGCTTTGGTGAATCGGGTACTGAGCTCGATACCGGAAATAAATTCATGGTTGCCGGTGATGGCAATTTTCCCAAGGGGTGCCTGTATGTCCTGGAATACATCTGTAATTTCGTCAGCTCTTCTAATCCCCCTGTCAAGAAAATCACCTGTGGATACAATTAAGTCAGGTTGTACCTTTTTGACAATTGTGCGGATTCTTTTCGCGGTGTTGGTCGAAATTATAGGGCTGAAGTGAATATCCGAAAGCTGAATAATGGATATATTTTTTTTACCGGGGGGAAGTTTATCTGTCTGTATAATTAATTCTTCGATTTGAATATTATTAGCTTCATGGTAACCGTAAACCATAATGGAAAAGTTAATTATCATAGTTAGAATAAAAATTACACGCGGTGTTGCGGCCGTAGGATGGTAGCCGAATTTTTCAAAGGCAAAGAGTATAATATCTGCAAGACCATGGATAATAAGAAAAAGAAAGAGAAAGGCCAGCCAGCTGTAACCGGTAAATCCGGTAATCGCCGCCATAAAAGGAAGGCTGTTCATACTGAATATGACTGTTGCAACGGGAGCCAGGATAATGGTAATAAGAACAAGTCGCCACAGAATTGATGGGAGTTCTCTGAGTTTAACCGCATTATTATGTTTTCTAATAAAATAATAATTAAGCAGGCTGTACAGGGTTATAGCAACAGAGATAAAGGCGATAAATGTAAATAATCGTTGCATGGCATTTTACCTGTTTCTAAATTTTATACCTTCGCAGGTATATTTTAATAAAGAAGACTTATTTTTCAACAGTATGAATCATGTCAACAAGCTGGTGGGACTTTTCATTTATTCGAACCGTCAGATTTTGAATCTGTTTTCCTGAATTATGGACCTCCTGGGCCATCTGGCTCAGATTCTCAACGGTTTTTGCACTTTCTATCATTGAGACCTTTTGTTCTTCTGTGGCACGGGCGATACCTGAACTGAGATCGTCTATAACCTCTGACTGGTTAAAAACATTTTCGATGGCCCTGGCATGTTCATCCATAATCTTATCTACAGAATCGATACTTTCATTGATGTCGTCAAGCATGGCAAATACTGAATCTGTGGATTTCTCAGTTAATTCTACAAGCCCCATTCCTTCCCGGATGTCTGCGGTAATTTGTCCTATCTGACCGGTAATTTCTCTTGAGTTATCTGCGGTAGCTGTGGCCAGTTTGCCTATTTCATCGGCAACAACGGCAAAACCTCTTCCATGATCTCCCGCCCGGGCAGCTTCAATGGCCGCATTAAGGGAGAGAAGATTGATCTGTTCGGTGATATCGTTAATAATGGTGATGAATTCCCCGATAGCCCTGCCGCCGAGGTTGATGACTTCCATTTTTTTTATCATTTTCTCAAGGTTCGAAGAAGTATCATCCCGCGAATTACTGATTTGAGAAATTTTATTAACCACATCTCCTGATGTTTTTCGAACATACTCCTGGGTTTCATTGAGTACCTTAACAAGATCGATGGTCTTCCTTCCTTCCAGGGCCTGGTTCCCGGCCGCGCTGCTGATGGCTTCTGTTGATGAGGTAAGCTCTTCAAAGGTAGCAGCCATTTCAGTACTGCCGGCGACCTGCTCATTGGAAATCAATGAAAAACGCTGCCCCATGCTGCCCATTTCCTCTGTAATGCCTGAAAGCTCCCCGGACATTGAATCGATCCCGTTAATTATGCCTTCGAGATAATCTGCCCGTTGTCTTGATATTTCTGCAGACTGGTTTAAATCTTTATTGAGAGATATGACACGGATATTGAGCTGGTGAACGCGCTGAATCATAATTGCCGCAATTCCAAGAATAAAAACGAGAGTAGCATAGGGCATCAAAAACTGTCCTTTAATCAATCCTTCTGATGTGAGAATATCATGAATGGTAGCCCCGAGCATGAGAAAAACCCCGGCGAAAATATAGAGAGGCTCTGCTGAAGCCTTTTCCAGCTGCTTAATAAAGGGTACATCTTTAATGCACAGGACTTTTCCTGTCAAAGCCGGAAAGGCGGCGCATGCATTGTTCCATCTTTCTATACGTATTTTTTGTTGAGCCCTTACAGGTTTTATTTCTTTGTTCCCGTACATTTTTTTCATAAGAAAGAAATAGAGGCTGCGGAAAATAATGAAGGCAATATATAAAATGGGAATTACCCAGAAGACGTAGAGCCTGATTGACCATATATACCACTCATTGAAATCTGTTGAAAGAAGAGGAATTAATGTAAGCCCGAATATAAAAAATATATCCATGTACATGATAATACGGAATACTTTTTCGGTAATACTTCCTTCTGGTTTAAAAAAAGATTTCATAAATAATGTGGCAAAGGGAATAAGCAGATACAGCAATATATATTCGATTTTCTTTAATATGTAGAAATCATCAAAAAAAAGATACTTTGTCTGAGTCTTTAAAAACAGATAAACAGACATTGAACATATGAAAAGGAAGAAGAGAAGATACTCGGTATCCTTCAGATTTCTGGTATATAAAAGGCCAAAATATAAACTGACTATTAAGTAAAAAGCGATCAGTACCATTGAAATAATTTCAGTTTTCGTAAATCGTGATATCTCAAGAGATGTTTTTCCGATACGGATAGCATTCCCCGTTATAATACCCATACTGTTTTTTCCCCAGGGATGGGTAATTATTTCCATCAGATCAGGTTTATCCTGGACAAACAGGTTTAGAGGAATCTGGTACATCCTGGTCCGGTCATAGTATATGGTCTCGGGGTCTTTCGTCTTTCCGGTTGTTGCTATTTTCTGGCCATTGAAATAAAATGTATCCGGACTTTCTATTGATTCCAGTACCAGTGTAACCGGAGTGTCGATTTTTACAATTGTATCGATTGAAAAACGGTACAGTATATGCCCGTTATAGTTGTCCCCGAGGATTTCCCGGTTGGTAGATGGAATGACTATTGTCTTTATCCGGTCCTCGGGAATTTGAAAATCAACAGGACTCAACGTATAGGAGCTGAATTCATCATCAGTAAGCTGACAGAAGTTTACCGGTCCAGAAATATCAACAAAGCCTTTTTTTTTAAGAGTACTGGAATCAAAGTCGATGGTATTGTGCCTGAGACGGTCAAGTCCCTTCCTGTTGGCGGCAACGAGTCCTCGAATACTTCCTTTTTCATTTGTACTGAGTTTTATTGCGATTAAAAGACCAGAAGATTCTTTCGGCGCACTGCCTTTGAATATCGTGAGGTCTTCGGATCTCTCGATGAAAGGGAGTAACCTTCCTTCAACAAAAACAGAGATATTTTTTTTCCTGCTGCGCAGAGCTATATACAGGTTTTCGCCCCTTATTTTCGGGGTGAATTTTTTGACAAGATAATACGCAGAAGCCTGTACGTCGATATCCTGAGGCTTGAGATTGAATATGCTTTTGGCTCTGCTTTTTTTTTGTGCCGCCGCCAGGTCTGCCGCCAGGGGTACCTGCTGCTTAATCACATAATACCAGCCTGAATGGATATCCTGCCAGAGTGGCAGGGAATATTCATCTGCATATCCTGCAAAGGTTGAAAACAGGGAAAGCGCTATTGTTGTGTATATAAATTTTTTCATGGATTCTCTAGTGTTCCAGGTCAGAAAAGGTGAAACCTTTAAAAAGCATTGTTTGGGCCCCGAACCAAACCGGTATCGATAATATTCTAAAGTATTATAAAATTGGAGATTAAGAAAAAAATAGCATAACTTAAAAATAACGGAAAAAGACAAAAAGTTTTATACAGGATTTTCAGAGGATGTGTATAGAAGATTA
>CAZPEK010000196.1:4865-7271 GCA_964585555.1 uncultured Leptospirales bacterium
ATCGATAATATTCTAAAGTATTATAAAATTGGAGATTAACCCATTGTCAAGGTATTTATGAAAATGCTTCTTGTGGCGGTCATAAAACATTTATCAGTAGATTTAAGGAAGTAATTGAAAAAAATACTTATATTAAAAAGTGATTTACATTACCACCTCAAAGAGGTACAACATTATAAGTATAAAAAAGGGAGGAAAGCCATGAAAAAATTAGCTGTTTTTGTTCTGGTCTCAGCCTTTATTGTGCCTTCAGCGATGACAACTCTTAATGCTGCAAATGCTGTAAAAACGGCGGCCTGTGAAGCAGCCTGTGAAAAGCAGAAGACCAAATGTTACAAAAAGAATAAGGGACAATTCGCCCGGATAGGATGCGATAAAGCAAAAGAAAAATGCGTTAAAAAATGTAAAAAATAACCTGTTGAAAGAGATTAGATACCTGGAGTATAATTGGCTGGCTCTTTATACGTTCAACTCCGGGTATCTTTTCCATCTGGTGCAAAAAGATAAATTTTTATCTTTATTTTTCTAATGCTTATTATAGCATGGTATGATACAAAATTATTTAGAAGATGAGTTGCATAAATGGATAGTAATATTAAATCCGGTGATGTTCGGAATGTTGAAATATACCTTAGAAACGTCAAGGAAGGAAACCGGTATGCTTATGATCTCTTTGACATTGATGGTAACAAGATACTGGAGGCCCACCAGTCTTTTACCGGTGCACTGCTGAGGCACCTGCTTGGCAGTGGTATCGAAATCTTATACTATGATCCTGCCAGTAAACCCTCTACTGACACAGATTCGGGCCTTGATGCCAATAAATCAATCCTAAGTGGTGCGACGAAAGACAAAACCCTTAATCAGACCAGGGACATCTTTGAACAAATTCGAGAACAGCTGAATTTTAATTCTCCCTCCACCGTTTCGAAGGGACTGGTTGACAGTTCCCGTGATCTTATTTCCGGGATGATTACTGAAATTGAAGATAATGATGACGCTACTTTTGAGGTTTTGACTGAGTTGAAAAATCTTGATGAATTTTATTATACACATTCTACAAATGTATCTATACTCGGGACGATTTTAGGTACCCGTCTCGATATGAAGAGGGATGTAAAAACATCTATAGGAGTCGGCGGACTTTTTCATGATATCGGCCTTACCTCGGTAAACCAGGAAATTCTTAACAAGATAGACCGGACAGACGAAGATCAGGATGCCTTTAATCTTCACCCCCATATCGGCTATAAACTTGTAGAGAAAAATCAAAACTTCTCTGAACTTGAAAAGCGTATCCTGCTTCTTCACCATGAGAAAACTGACGGTTCCGGTTTTCCCTTCGGTTTCGATTTTTCTCAAATGAAAGACCAGGTTCCACGGGAAGTCCGCCTGATGGCAATTGTTGACACCTATGTGTCTCTCGTGCAGACCATGCCGAATGTTCCGGAACTTTCAAGCCGTGATGCCATGAGAAAGATGCTTAATATGGTGTATTCTCCCTACAAAAAAGTATCTTCTTTTCTTTATGAAGATTTCAGAGATTTTGTCAGGTCTCTCGGTTTTATCATCAATAAAGGTAATTTCTTTTTCGGCCCGGGAGATCTTGTAAGGATGAATACTGGCGAAGTTGGTATTATTGAAGAAATGAGTAAGCTTTTCCCGATGAATCCCAAAGTTAGAATTGTAAAAAACAACAAGCTGGAAACCCTGAAAAGACCCATCCTTATTGATATGCTGAAAGATTATAAAAGTTATATCGCAAATGTCTATGAGCGTACGAAAAAACAGGCATGATTCCTGTAATCTAAAATTGAGAAAAAATGAGCGAAGATACACACACTGATATACTTCCAAGTATAGATGAGAATAAAAAAAAGTTTAATCTTTTTAATTCCAGCAAGCTGAAATATCTCAATGCCTCGCTGGAATCTGAGGAAGTCCGTAACCTGCTCGGCTATATTTCCTTCCTTCTCCATGTTAATCTACCTGAACTGCCTGGGTATGTCAATTTTGAAGGCTTGCCGGCTGGTATTTTCGGCTATACCCCTGATGGTAATATAATGGGGTTTATACGATCCCGGCATCCTTCAATGGCAATACCACATAATAAAGAAACCCCCTTTATTCAAATGTTTGCACTGATGGGAAGCAGTGGCACTGTTGCTTTTAATAAAAGTTCAGATTTCGATTTCTGGGTTGTAGCTGATACTCTTTCATTGTCCCGGGAACAGATACGTAATTTCAAAATTAAATGTAAGTTAATTGAAGAATATTACGCAGAAAATTTTGACATGGAAGTTCATTTTTTTCTTAATGACATCAGTAATGTTAAAAAAAATATTTTTGACGATGATGAAGAGGCTGGTCTTTAAGGGACTTCCCTTGGAGATCTTTTGAAGGAGG
>CAZPEK010000197.1:0-2705 GCA_964585555.1 uncultured Leptospirales bacterium
CCCTGCGGGATTTACGGACATTTCAGCCCCGCCCCCCTTGTACCTGCCACTGATTATCCCTTTTACACTGAAAAAGCAAAGGGTTCCCGTTTCTGGGATCTCGATGGAAATCAATACATTGATTACATGTGCGCCTATGGCCCGATGGTCCATGGATATGCCAACTCAAAAATTGATAAGTTCGCTGCTAAATATATTGAAAAGGGTAACTGTACTACCGGTGCGCCTCCCATTATGGTTGAACTTGCCGAAACCCTCGTAAACATGACAAAAGGTATGAAGTGGGCTTTCTTCGCAAAAAACGGAGCAGATACAACGAACTATGCAGTAATGATAGCCAGAGCCGCAACGGGAAGAAAAAAAGTTATCACCTATGATGGCTGCTATCACGGAACTTCTGCATGGATGCAGGGACTGGGCCACCATGGGGTAACGGAAGAAGATACTGCGCCGATACTTAAGGCAAAGTGGAATGATTATGAAAGTTTCGAAAAAGTAGTAAAAGCTAACAAAGGGCAGGTTGCCGCACTCATCGCTTCTCCGTATCTTGTGCCGACCTTCAAAGATAATGAACTTCCGGCACCAGGGTACTGGGAAAAGGTAGACGCCCTTTGTAAAGCAGAAGGAATAATTCTCATCTCTGATGATATTCGTCATGGCTTCCGTGTAGACCTGGCTGGATCTCATGCTAAATACGGATATAATCCGGACCTGGTATGTTACTGCAAGGCGATAGCAAACGGGTATCCTATTTCCGCCTGCCTTGGTACAGAAGAAATGAAACAGTTTGCAGCCCAGGTGTTCCATACCGGCAGTTACTGGTATCAGTCAGCACCAATGGCAGCGGCCCTGGCAACTCTGAAAGAACACCAGCGTATCAACACTCCGAAAGTATGTACTGAAACAGGCACCATTCTTACCAATGGTCTTGTTGAAATTGCAGAAAGCTATGGTTATGATCTCAAGGTGAGCGGGGAACCGGTTATGCCGTACCTGCGAATCACCAATGACGAAAGTCTCATGCTTCACCAGGACTGGTGTGCAGAGGCAACCAAGCGCGGAGCATTTTTTGCCTCTCACCATAACTGGTTTGTATCGACAGCACATACCCGGAAGGATATTAAAGACACCCTTGCTATTGCTGATGAAGCGTTTAAGGTAGTAAAGAAAAAATATAAGGATGAATTTTAATATTCATCAAATTTTTATTTTTCAAAAAGTTTATCAGGAGGACACAATGCCAATAACAGATCAGGAAATTAAAGACCTGAAAAAAACGGCGATGCAGATTAGAATGGATATCGTCGACACAACTGTAGCTGCCGGTGGTGCTCATATCGGCGGCGCCATGAGTATGGTTGAAATTATGACCATACTGTATTTTAAATATATTAACGTAGACCCCTCTAATCCCCAGATGGAAGACAGGGATAGAGTCGTGGTAAGTAAAGGTCACGCAGGTGTCGGAATTGCACCGGTTCTCGCAAACAAAGGCTATTTTCCCAAGGAAGATCTCAAGACTTTTAACCAGTTTAACTCTCCCTTTGGGATGCATCTTGATAGTTTGAAGGTTAAGGGTGTTGATATTTCGACCGGTTCTCTCGGTCACGGACTGCCCCAGTCGGTAGGACTTGCCCTTGGAGCACGGACCCAGGGAAAAGACTGGAAAACCTACTGTATTCTTGGAGACGGGGAATGTAACGAGGGATCAAACTGGGAAGCAGCCATGGCGGCCAGTCACTACAAAGTGACCAATCTCATTACCTTTGTTGATAGAAACAACCTGATGATTGACGGACGTACAGAAGATGTCATGTCACTTGAGCCCTTTGCTGACAAATGGACCGCCTTTGGTTTTATTGTTAAAGAGATTAACGGCCATGACTATAAAGAACTAGCCGAAGCCATAGACTTTGCTCATGCCAATACGACTGACAAACCTGTATTGATTCTCTGTAATACCGTCAAAGGTAAGGGAATAGATTTTATGGAGGATGAAGTCAAATGGCACTACGGCAGTATCGATTCAGACCTGGCTGTACAGGCAAAAGCATCGATAGAAAAAATGGGATAACTTCTCACATTTATAAAAGAAATGATACATTTCGGAGGAAGATATGAGTGAAAAAACCGGTACAACCTGGACAGTGTACGATGCTAATACACTATCACAGGCTGAAATATATGGACAGGTTCTCTGTGACCTGGGCGAACAATATCCTAAAATTGTAGGTCTCTCCGCAGATCTTGCTAAATCAACAAAAATTGGAATGTTCGGAGATAAATTTCCTGACAGATTTTTTAATGTTGGTATTGCAGAGCAGAATCTTTTCGGCATGGCAGCGGGTATGGCCCGTTCAGGCCTTACCCCCTTTGTCTCTACCATGGCTGCATTTGTCACCATGCGGGCAGGGGAGCAGGTGAGAACAGATATCTGCTATCAGAACCTTGATGTCAAAATCATTGCCACCCATGGTGGGACATCCTTCGGAGCAGCTGGTTCTACTCACCACTGTACTGAGGATATAGCTATCACAAGGGCATTCCCGAACATGACTGTTCTTGTCCCTGCTGACGGCATTGAAACTGCAAATGCCGTAAAAGCCAGTATCGATTATCCAGGTCCTGTTTATATTAGAATAGGCCGTGGATTTGAACCAACTTATTATAAAGATGAAAACTACGACTTTGAGATAGGTAAAGCT
>CAZPEK010000197.1:2715-7240 GCA_964585555.1 uncultured Leptospirales bacterium
AACCGCATTGTGGGACCCAAAGGCTACGGTCCGTTGGATGGGTACGGTATCCAGGTTGAAGGGTTTGAACATCGTCAAATGATGAACATGATGAATTACAACTACCCTTACTACCAAAAGTTGGCTGAAAATTACGGATTTGAAATCGGAAAGGCTGTTGAGATTAATCCCGGCACTGATTTAACTATTATCTGCTGCGGCGTAACGGTTCTTCAGGCTGCTGAAGCTGCAAAAACTCTCAAGGAAACCGACGGCCTATCTGTGCGAGTACTGAATATGCACACAATCAAGCCGATAGACCGGGAGGCAATCCTCAAGGCTGTCGAAGAAACCCGCCGCATTGTTACCTTTGAAGACCACAACGTATATGGCGGCCTCGGATCTGCAGTTGCTGATGTTATCGCAGAAAGCGGAAAAGGATGCGCTTTTGAAAAGGTTGGTATTCCTGACTGTTTCTGTATTGTGGGATATCCTGAAGATCTTTATTCTCACTACGGCCTCGATTCTAATGCCATGATCGACAAGGTTCGAGAAATAATGGGTAAAGATTTTGAGGAAGATGAAGACTGGGACGACGAGGTATAGAATATGGCTACAGAACGGGACCTTCTGGCAACTCGTATAATATTAAAGGCCGTGCTCCCTGTATCAAAGGTGGTCATGGATCTTGTTCCTTCCATGCAGAAAAAGTTCGAAGGAGTCACTGGCTCCTTCCAGCTCGCGGCAAAGCACGAAGGGGAAGAAATCGGAGCAGCCTTTGTGGTTGAAGATGGAGTTCTGGATATTCACCAGGGTATCCTTGAAAATCCTGATATTAAATTTACCTTCAGCAAGCCTGAAGCCTTAAATGCCTTTCTCACCGGTGGCATCGCGCTTCCAAAGGTGAAGGGCCTTGGAAAAATCGGGCTTCTGATGAAATTTGTCAGCCTTCTTCTCAGTCTGACGATTTTACTTCCTAACAAAAAACCGAAGAAGCCTGACAAGATGAAGCTCAAGGTTAACATGGTAATGTATATGATCACCACGGCCCTCAGCCAGTACAACAAGGGCGGTGATCCTGAAATGATGAAATGGACCAAAAGTCAGCCTGACCGCATTTACCAGATGTCCTGCGAGCCTGAGGGTATTGCCGCATATCTCAGGGTAAAGGCGGGCAAGACCAAGGCGGGCAGGGGCTACTACACCCGCAAGCATCCCTTTGTTCACATGAAGTTTAACGGGGCCGCTGGCGCGCTCCCGGTATTTCTCAATGACGTTGAATTTGTTGAAGGAGTATCAAAGGGATATGTGGTTATAGAAGGAGCTCCTGAATACGGCGCTAAAATGAATGATTTCATGCAGCGCATACAGGCTCTCATTACTTAATTTTTTTTAAAGAACAAACCTTCTAAAGGGGACTGTACTTGACAGTCCCCTTTATTTCTTGTAATAATTCATGAATACCTACAGGATGATTTCATGAAACATACACAGAGATTCTTAGTTATAATATTCGCCGCGTTGATCCTCCAGGGCGCGGGGCATTATTTCGCCCATAAGATGGTAGCAGGAAAATATTTTTACTGGGGCTGGCTTTTTTTTCGTGTTGCAATTCCCGCCATGCTGATTGGACTGCTTAAAATTTCATGGAAGGAAATGGGGCTTGGCCTGCCGCAGGTAGACAGGGAAACAAAAAAAATTCTTTTTTTTTCCGGTATAATTCTTGTCCTTCTTTTCATTGTCATGCAGTTTATGGATGATTACCTGGGAGCCTATAAGTATTCTTTTATGGGGGGCTCCGGCAAATATGCGCGGTTCATCAATTTTTCTATCTTTACTCTTTCGACCCTGACAGCGTGGGAGTTTTTTCACCGGTCCTTTCTTTTTAAAGGCCTGATCTTTACCTTTGAACATGACCTGAAACTTGATCATCAGGGAGCAGCTGTTATCGCGGGCGCCGTGGTGGTGGTATTCGAAGTGATGTTTCATTTTAAAAAACCGATGCCCGAGGCGGCGGGACTCCTGATAGCCTCACCTTTTTTAAGTTACCTTGTCTATAAAACCGGGAGCATCTGGCCATCCTTTCTGCTGCACCTTGCAATAGAATTTATTTTTATCGGTTCACTGCTTATTCAGTAAAGAATGGGAGAGGAAGTAAAATGAATATAAGAAAAATATCTAAAATTCTTACGGCGACTGTATTTGTCGGAACACTGATCTATATTATCTCTCCTCACATAACTTCCATGTTTACCGCTGAACCGAAATCAGAAGAAGCCCTTGAGAGTCTTCGAGAGCAGGAAAGTCTATCGGGAAACCGTCCGGACGCCACGGGGTCAAAGCTTTTCAATGAAAAGACTATTGATTATAGCGAACTCCACAGGCGTTTTCCCGGCAACCGGGCCCTTCCTGCCCTTTCAAAAAATGAAGCAGAGGCGATGAGAGAAGCCCGTGAAGAAAGAAGAATGAAGTACGCAAAAATTGTCTCAAATAAAGCAACTGATGAAGAAGTGGAGGAATACTATCGGGAGCAGACAGATTTAACAAGAGACACTATTGAGTTGGTTGATTTTATCCTTAAAAATTATGACTCAAAACTCGAAGAAAAAAGCCATAAAAAATATACTTTTTTAAAAGAACAGTTTGAACTGCGCCTTCAGCGTATACCTAAAAAAGAAGACGAAGCGATGACCCGGATTAAAGCCTACCGAAAAAAACATACTATTAAGCCGTAAATAAAAAAGGCCGTCTCACATCACCATGAAAGACGGCCCGTTTCAGACATTAAAGAATATTTTTTTATAAAGCTTCCATAAGAAAATCTATTATATCCCAGTAAGGATACCAGTCATCCAGTTCATCGGGATCCGGTGTTTCATAAAAGCTTCCAACCGCCTTGTCTTCATCGAGAAGATCATTGATGTAATCCTTCACATCCATTCCGGTTCCCGTTATATCTGTGTTGGTAAAATCGAGTACACAGGTACAATGGCTTTCATTAAACTGCCGATAGTAGGGAATAAAATATCCCTGGTTATCATTCTGATCATACATGCCCATGAGAACCGCCTGGTCTTCGGCCCAGTACTGGTGAATCAGAGCCATTCCTGAGTCATTGGGATCATCAGGATCAGTTACCACAATCTCATCATAGAATCTTTCGTAACTGTAAGATGAGTAATTCCCGTCCATGGTAAACTGGGTATGGGCGAGTTTGTCATCAGGATACATTTCAGCAAGCATGCTGTTCAATGTTCCGAAATCATCGGTATTGAAATCTATTGGAAGGTCATCAAGGATTGAATCCACGTTCCATGAATCTCGAATCTTTGTATGAAGAGGAAGTGACTTTGCATCGGTTCCAGCAGCAGCAGAATAGATCGGGCCTGAATCGTTAAAAAGTATTGATTCGCCGACCCTGTCACCGAGGGCTTCGCGGATAAAGTGATAGTTGATAATAGATCCGGCACCACCGGCGCTGCATCCTGTTACCATCAGTTTTGGTATCTGGTTAAAGTCAGACTCAGACTTCATCCAGGCAAGAAGTTTCTGAACATTTGAATGACCTTTATGATACCAGTGCAGAACATCCCCGGTATCGGGATCAACATAATCAATTTCATTATTTCCAGTATGAATATCACCGGTACAGTAAGGTACAAAAATTATTGTCCATGTCTTTGTCGGTACGCCGTCCCAGGGGTGTGCTCTGAAGACAAAGGGAGACATGATTGAGGCAATACCGTTAGAGATATTCATGTAATCATCCGGCACCCCGTTGGGGTTTGCCGCTCCTCGAATACCGGTAGCTCCGGTACAGCTTGCATAATCCCAGCAGGCTCCGCCGGCTTCAAAATAGATAAGTACGTTTTTAGACAGGTTGGATGGATTTACAAAAATTTTGTAAGGCGAACCATTACCGCACACAGCTCCATCAAGAGTAATCGTATGCCACTTAAAGTATTTCTGTTCATCACAAGCACTGCCTGCTACAATAACAATAGCCAGAAAACTAAAGAAAAGAAAACGAAGAGATTTATTCATGAGCTTCCTCCCTGATTTAATTTTATGTAACCCGTTATGCGAACATGATTGACACATCAGTCATTATATCGCTTGAGCAGAAGCTCAGTCAAGTACTTTTTACCGTCCGGACGGTCGTATTCTGATAATTGTTAAGTTTTATTTTGTTAATTTAATATAAACATTCTGGCAAATATGTTTCGTTAGCCGATTTACCAAGTCCCCCTCGGGGGATTGAGGGGGGGGGGGACACGCATTCTGCATAAGACAGGAAAAATTTTTATGAGAAGGAAGAAAAAGAAAAGGGCATCAGTGATGTCCCTTTTCTGATTAGTATGCCGTTACTCGCAATACCCCATCTGTCTGTATGTGTCCCATTTCTGGTCAACCCATGCCTGAAGTTCTGCTATTGTTTCTTCTGATACTTTTCTGAATCGTGTCTGGGCTTTAATATATTCATTTATGGGTTTTCTTCCGCCCTTTTCGGCGAGCTTTTTGCTGGGGCCGTAAAATTCAAACTTCC
>CAZPEK010000198.1:0-7225 GCA_964585555.1 uncultured Leptospirales bacterium
GAGCCCTTCTTCCGATCCTGAGGATCTCCCGGACCAGATAATCGGGTCTTTTTGTGCTCTGGATTGTCTGGTTCAGAATTACATAGTCAAAGGAGTTGGGCCGGTAATCGGTGAGACCTTCATCGATATCCGCCTGGTAGCAGTAGAGTCCCTTCTCCACGCATCGGCTTACACCATCTTCAGAAATTTCAACTCCGTACCCCGTGACCTTCTTTTCGCTCTGGAGGCGGTAGAGAAGACTTCCGTCGCCACACCCCAGGTCAAGTACCCTTGATTTTTCCGGAATCATTGATACGATGAGATCATATCCTATGTTCTTGTGGGTTTTATTCATCGCTGACCTTTTCATATTCACTTCTTAAAAAATTTGAGATATTTCGTTTCAGGGTCGGGTTTTCGAGAAGGAAGGTGTCAT
This sequence comes from uncultured Leptospirales bacterium, assembly GCA_964585555.1. Lineage (GTDB taxonomy): Bacteria > Spirochaetota > UBA4802 > UBA4802 > UBA5550 > CAZHNW01. Next base: position 416 of record CAZPEK010000198.1, read on the forward strand.
GTCCCTTATCGCTTTCAATATCCGTGTAGATAACATTTTTCCCGTTGGCTCGAAGCGCCCTGACAATTTCCTTTGACATGACACTCGGGTAGAGCCAGTCAGAGGTGAAACTGATGATAAGGAAGTTTGCCGCTGCATTTTCAAAGGCCCGTATCAGGCTGCCGCCACTTGTTTTTTTTAAATCAAAGAGGTCAATGGCCCGGGTAATGTAAAGGTACGAGTTCGCGTCGAAACGGTCTACAAATTTGATGCCCTGGTGGTGGAGATACGACTCAACCATATATTCTGTCTTGAAGGAATAGGTGTCAGGATTGTCTTCCTGGAATTTTCTTCCAAACTTTTCGTGCATGTGTTCTTCGCTCAGGTAGGTGATGTGGCCGATCATACGTGCCAGAGAGAGTCCCGCGTCGGGAGGATAGCTTTCATAATAGCTTCCCTTGTTCCAGTTTCGGTCATTGATAATTGCCTGCCGACCTACCTCATTAAAGGCGATCCCCTGGGCGGATAGAAGGGCAGAGGTGGCAATAGCGATGGTTGATTTTACCCGGTCAGGATGGTGTACTGCCCAGGAGAGGGCCTGCATGCCTCCCATAGACCCGCCGGTAACAGCCAGAAGGGTTTTTATGCCAAGATGGTCAATCAGGTGAACCTGGGCCTGTACCATGTCTTCGATGGTTACCATGGGGAAGTCAAGGGCGTAGTGTCTCCCTGTTGCCGGATTGATGCTGGCCGGGCCTGTCGAGCCATTGCATCCCCCGATAACATTTGAGCAGATGATGTAATATTTATCTGTATCAAAGCATTTCCCCGGGCCGATGTACGTGTCCCACCATCCGGGATATTTATCTTCAGGAGTATGGTACCCTGCGGCATGGGCGGTGCCTGAGAGGGCGTGGCATATCAGTATAGCATTGGAGCTGCTGCTGTTTAATTCGCCGTAGGTTTCATAGGCGAGGGTAATGGGACCCAGTTCAGCGCCGCAGACAAGAGTCAGCTTGTGGTCATCTTCACAAAAGGTGAAATATTTGTTCTCGGTTAAACCGACAGACTGGGATTGAGTTTTTTCTACATACATACAAGTAGTTCCCTGGTGCTGATTTTTCTTAAAAGGCAGTATGCGGAACTGCCGCTGAAACAGAGAGTGTCAGAAGGAACCTGAGGCTGAAGAAGAGAGCGGAATCAATGTAATGAAAAAGAAACAGCTGTTTGAGGAAATACCTGTCGTAGCTGTCTCATCTTCCGGATTGTTTCCGCTGGAATTAGCACCTTCTCCCCGGAGGGAACGGTTGCCGTGGTTTCTTCGGGCCAGTCCCTCCACCACTCTCGATAAGACAATCTATCTATGATGAAAAATAGCATATATTGTCAAATAAAAAAAGCAGAGTTTTTTATAATTCGGGAAAATGCTTTTTCTTCCTTTTTAAAAATATTATACCGGCCCTGGTGCAGAATAAAGGGATTGGGGGGAAGTTTAAAGGCTTGCGGGGCATTATTTTAAAAGTTTAGAATTTACTAAACATAATTAAATAATTAACCATTCAATTTTTTAAGAAATCTGAAATTCAGTTGACATTATTAAATACTGGTAAGTAATGGATTGACAAAAGGTGAATTACTGTACATTTTTCGCCAGTTTATAAAAAAACACTACATCTTTGCAGTTTTATTTTAATGGTTGCAGAATGTAAGTGTACATAACCATGTTATGGTACAGAGTAACATCCCCTAATCACTCCTGAGTTATTTCTCAGGTGATGTTACAATACAGGTAAGGGAGGAGCACTTATGAAATTCGCCGGTGATTATGGCATCCCGATTGAACAGATAAAAAGGGAAGCATTCTTCAATGTAGGCGGTCCCAACGGTTTTATGAGGTGGGGCATTTATATTTTTATGTTTATCGCCTTTTTCTATCTTGCGTATACCGTAGTAAAAAGGATTAAGGTTTGGCGGCTTGGTCAGGATGAACTGAGAACTGACTACCCTGAAAAACGTCTCTGGATGGTTATAAAATATGTCATCCTGCAGGCAAGGATACTGAAAGAAAAATATGCCGGTATTATGCATGCCAGTATATTTTTTGGTTTTGCGGTACTCTTTGTTATAACCCTCACAATCATGATCGAAGAGGATCTTACCGCACTCTTCTTCCACAAACATTTTATTTATGGGAATTTTTATCTCTGGTTGTCTCTGGCCGCTGATGTTTTTGGTCTGATAGTGCTGATTGGCCTTATGATGGGTATATACCGACGATACATTACAAAGCCGACCCGACTCGATACCAAGGGAACAGATACCTTTGCGCTGATTTTTCTCCTGGTTATCGTACTGACCGGTTTTCTCAGTGAGGGACTGCGAATTGCCATTACCGGGTTTCCCCCATATGAAGTATGGTCTCCCGTTGGCTTTATTCTTGCATATCCCCTTAACCTGATGAGTGTAGGCGCCATGAAGGTTGTTCATTACCTCAGCTGGTGGATACACATGATAGCAGCTTTTATTTTTATTGGCCTTGTCGCCACTGATAAGCTGGGACACATTCTTGTATCATCCATTAACGTTTATTTTGGAAATCTGGATAATGAAAATCCGGCAACCAAGTATACACTTCCGGTCATGAATCCTTCTGAATTTGAAACATCCGAGAGTTTCGGTGTTACCAATGTAGAAGATTATACCTGGAAAGCTTTGATGGACAGCGACGCATGTACACGATGTGGTCGATGCCAGGACAATTGTCCCGCATGGCTTACTGAAAAGCCCCTCTCACCGAAAAAAATTGTAAATGACATTCTTGACAATATGAACGAGCGTCTTCCCCAGGTGATGCTGGCTGAAGATCCCTCAACGCTGGAAACAACACCCCTGATTGAAGGGTCTGTTGTCAGTGACGAGTTCTGGTCATGTACCAACTGCGGCGCCTGTATGGAAGCATGTCCTGTTCTTATCGAACATGTGCCGAAGATGATCCAAATGAGACAGTATAAGGTTCTCATGGAAGGGGATATGGCTCCTGAGCTGCAGACTACCTTCCAGAATATGGAAAGTAACTTTAATCCTTATGGATTTGCCTTTGCTGAACGGGGAGACTGGACAACCGTAGAAGAAGACCTCGGCGTCAAGACTCTTGCTGAAGACGGTGAAGTCGATTATCTTTACTTTGTTGGGTCTGCCGCTTCATATGACAAGCGCAACCAGAAGGTCGCTATTGCATTCAGCAAGATTATGAAAAAAGCCGGATACAAGATTGGCATCCTCGGTGCGGAAGAAGCTGATTCCGGGGCGGAAACGAATATCTTTTCCATATGCTGGCCAGTCAGAACCTTGATGCCTTTAAAGCCTATGGAGTTAAAAAGATAATCTGTACCTGTCCTCATGATTACAACGTCCTGAAGAAAGAATATAAGAAGTTTGCTTCAATTGCAGATGCAAGTATGGTAAGCGGAGAGCCCCTGGAATACAATTTCGAGGTTTTCCACCATACACAGATAATTGCTGATATCTTGAAAGCTGGAAAAATCAAGCTTACCGAAGCACTCAATGAGACGGTAACTTATCATGATTCCTGTTTTCTCGGAAGATACAATGAAGTATACGAAGAGCCCCGGTATATTCTTAACTCTATTCCTGGTATTAAGTTTGTTGAAATGAGCAGACACCATGATAATAGTTTTTGCTGTGGTGCAGGTGGAGCAAGGATGTTCATTGAAGAACATCTTGGAACCAGGATTAACCAGTTTAGAACCAAGGATGCCCAGGCCTCGGGAGCTACGAAGATTACGACAGCATGTCCGTTTTGTATGACGATGCTGACCGATGGTCCTTCTGAGCTTGATATCGAAAACCTGGAAACTTTCGACATCGCAGAGCTTGTTTTTAATGCGATGGAAAAATAACCTGTAAAACTGTTTCTGCCGGGCCGTAAGCCCGGCAGAAATTGTTTATATAAACAATTATTTTAATGTGAATCAATTGATTAAACATCAAGGGTAAAGGAGTTTTTTATGGAGAATAGTATATTTTATGTTGCTCCGATCGGATCAGTCATTGCCCTGATCTTCGCCTGGATATTCTACAAGGGTATGATGAAGGCGGATGAGGGAAATGAAAAGATGGTCGAGATTGCCAATCACGTCAAAGAAGGCGCGATGGCATATCTGAAACGACAGTATAGTGTTGTTTCAATGGTTTTCGTTGTATTGCTGGTGATTCTTACCGTTCTTGCTTTTATGGGCGCTCAGAATCCCTTTGTTCCATTTGCATTTCTTACCGGTGGTTTTTTCTCAGGCCTTTGTGGTTTCCTGGGAATGAAAACAGCTACCAATGCTTCCTCCCGTACCGCACAGGGCGCTTCAGTGTCCCTCAATTCAGGCCTGAAAGTAGCTTTCCGGTCAGGTGCTGTTATGGGTATGGTTGTTGTTGGTTTTGGCCTGATTGATATTTCTATCTGGTATGCGGTCCTTAACTGGATCTATGATAACAATATCTTCGGTCTCAGTATGGCACTGATGAAAAAATCAGGTATTGATGGAGACTTTATTATTGGAGCAGCTCATTCTGCTACTACAGCAAAACCTGCTTTCGTTCATGCTAAAATGGTAGAGATCACCACAACCATGCTTACTTTTGGTATGGGTGCATCAACCCAGGCACTTTTTGCCCGTGTTGGTGGTGGTATCTTTACTAAAGCTGCTGACGTTGGTGCTGACCTTGTTGGTAAAGTTGAGGCAGGCATTCCAGAGGATGATCCTCGTAACCCTGCAGTTATTGCTGATAACGTTGGTGATAACGTAGGTGACGTTGCCGGAATGGGTGCTGACCTTTATGAATCATACTGTGGATCAATTCTTGCTACTGCCGCTCTCGGCGCCGCACTTCCTATTGCCGATGGCCTTGCAGCTAATGTTGCTGTTCAAGAAATAATAAAGCCCGTTATTGCTCCCATGATTGTTGCCGGTATCGGTATTGTTCTTTCAGTTATTGGTGTCTATGCGGTTAGAACAAAAGAAGACTCTTCAATGAAGAACCTTCTCCGTTCACTGAACGTAGGTGTTGGACTCTCTTCAGCCCTTATTCTTGTAGCTCTCGCGGTTCTGGCCCAGCTTGGTCTGGTAACCTGGGGTGTTTTTGGTGCAGTTATTGTTGGTCTCGTAGCTGGTATTATTATTGGTCAGGCTACAGAGTACTATACCTCAGATGAGTATAAGCCTACCCAGTCTATTGCCAAGCAGGCAGAAATGGGACACGCTACAACAATCATTGCTGGTTTAGGTGTTGGTATGTTCTCTGCAGGTATCCCTGTAGTAACTATTGTTGCCGGTATCCTCCTCGCCTTTGGTGTTTCAGGTGGATTTACTGACATGAGTTTGGGTCTCTATGGTATAGGTTTTGCCGCTGTTGGAATGCTTTCAACTCTCGGTATCACCCTTGCTACTGACGCTTACGGCCCCATCGCGGACAATGCCGGCGGAAATGCTGAAATGAGCGGACTCGATCCTATCGTTCGGGAAAGAACTGATGCCCTTGATATGCTCGGTAACACTACTGCTGCAACAGGAAAAGGCTTTGCAATCGGTTCTGCAGCCCTTACAGCCATGGCTCTTCTTTCTGCATATCTTGAAGAAATCAAGATCTGGCTCGGCAAACTTGCAGTATCTTCGCCTGAAGGTTTTTTCCAGGTGTTTGGTACCAAGTTTTATGCAAAACTTCCTGAAGGTGTAGTCGCCAGTAAAACTGTGATAGTAGCATCTACAGCAAGTATTGAGGATTTTGTACGGGTTTACAATATGACCCTTATGAATCCCCTGGTTCTGTCAGGTATCTTTCTTGGTGCCATGATGGCCTTCGTTTTCTCAGCTATGACCATGAACGCTGTTGGCCGTGCGGCCGGTGAAATGGTAAACGAAGTTCGTCGACAGTTCAAAGAGATTCCCGGTATCCTTGAAGGAACCGGAAAACCTGACTATGCTAACTGTGTAGCCATCTCAACTGCGGGAGCCCAGAAGGCTATGATCGTTCCTTCACTCCTCGCAATTATCGTTCCAATTGCAGTCGGTCTTCTTCTCGGAGTTGCCGGTGTTATGGGACTTCTTGTTGGTGGACTTACAGCTGGTTTCTCCCTTGCATGCCTCCTGAATAATGCTGGTGGCGCATGGGACAACGCTAAGAAATTTATCGAAAAGGGCAACCACGGCGGAAAAGGTTCTGACGCTCATAAAGCCGGTGTAACCGGTGACACCGTAGGTGATCCTTTCAAAGATACATCAGGTCCTTCACTGAACATCCTCATCAAGCTGATGACAATGGTTTCTGTTGTTTTCTCTGGTGTAGTTGTAAAGTATGGCCAGGAAGTTGCCAAACTTCTCGGCATTGGCTAAACCTGAATTATTTAGTACAAAAAAGGGACGTCCACTGCGGCGTCCCTTTTTTTTATTTATAAAAAGAGGAAGTTTATGAGCGAAATTCATATATATACCGACGGTGCCTGCAGCGGCAACCCGGGGCCCGGGGGCTGGGGAACGATCATCATATTACCTGATAAATCGGAAGAGATTTTATCCGGAGGGGAAGTTAAGACTACCAATAACCGTATGGAGCTGACGGCAGTAATAGAGGGGCTCAGAGCCATCCCTGAAACGAGTAAAGCACTGGTGGTGACAGATTCTCAATATGTGAAGAATGGTATCACCCAGTGGATTAAAAACTGGGTCCGCAACGGCTGGAAGACTGCTTCTAACAACCCGGTAAAAAACCGTGAGTTGTGGCAGGTTCTCCTTGATCTTTCAAATAAACGGTCGGTGAGATGGC
>CAZPEK010000199.1:0-5147 GCA_964585555.1 uncultured Leptospirales bacterium
GCCGGGTAGATCAGGTGGCGCACCAGGCCCTTGCATGAATTCCTGATACGAAAATTAACGGTCAACCCGGTTTACCTGGATCGCCTCATCACGGTCAGGCTCATAAATTTTTTCATCTTTGGTAATTTCTTCAACAGCGCTCATTGCCTCTTCGACTTCCTGGGTAAGGATAGTCCGGGCAATCTCAAAAAGTATATAGAATTTAGGAGGAAGGATCATACTAAGGCTGTCAAAGAAGCCGATGGCATCCCCGTACTGAAAAAAGTCTATATCGCCGTCACGTCCTGTGGCAAACTCAAGGGCATCCACACAGATCTCCCTTAATAAATGTCACGGTAATCCTTCAGGATACCGTCCTTCAGTTCATTAACTTCTTCTACAGCCGGGTTTATCTCCACTACATTCTTTCTTAAGGTTTCAATGGTCACCTTGTCTTCTTCACGGCGCTTTCCGGGAAAAAGATTTTTTAGAATTGTCAAAAAGCTTTCAATGACCCCTTTGCGGGCAAGAATATCATCTCTCCGGTCAGGGTTTTCCCGCAGCTCCTGGAAAATCTTCCTTACATTTAATAAAAATTCTATCTGGTGAATGGCCCCGGTTACTTTAAAATGAGTCATGGTCTGCTGGTAAGCGTCAAGAAAAACATCCTTTTCAGATTTATCCTTTGCCTTTATAGAAACATAGCTGTTAAGAGTACAAAGTGCAAGATACATATCCTTGATATCGTCAACTTCCACCTCAAAACGATTCTTTATCAGGGCGTTTGCCCGAAGAAAATCACCCAGCTTTGCCTGTTTTCGCGGACTGATAAAAAAGTTATAATCACTTTTACGCATTTCACTGACGAACTTGTTTACAATAATATTTTTGATAAAATAAACAAAGTCGGGAATTTCAATCTTTATTTCATTGTTCTTATTTTTAATAATATTATAGAGATATCGAATCTGGTCGAAAAATATCTTCTTCTCTGAATAGACCGGCTCGCCCATGGTAAAAGCATATGTGTGGTCAATGAGAAGCTGAGAATAAACATTATTATTTTCTGGTATTATAGACCGGTAGGTGAAACGGTCAAGTACTGCCTCGGTAACCTCATTCATGCGCATATAGTTGGCCGTTGCTATTGCAGCATGTACTGACGCGTCAATCTGTTCCTGTCCATTGATAAATTTTCTTTCATTAAGAACTGAAAGCAGCGATCGGAGAACAACATCACTGGCGTCAAAAAATTCATCAAGAAAAACAAGGTTTGCCTCAATGATTGACCCGCGTACATTATGCCTGATGCGGCCTTTTTTAAATTCTTCGATATTATAGGGACCGAAATAGTTGTCAGGAGTCTGATCTTTACTGGCCTGGGAAGAAAAAATTCTCGCCCCCTCAAAGGTATTAAAAATATAATTAGCAAGAAAAGATTTTGCCATACCGGTTCGGCTGAGAAGCAGCATGTGCTCCCCGGTAAGAATAGCGAAAAAAGCCTGTCGAATAATTTCATCACGGTCTATTACATTCTCAGATATCCGGTTCATATGCCAGTTCAGGTATTCGACAATTGTTCCAATATCATATCCACCTTCAGATTTTGCTGTCCGGGGAGCCTGGGCCAGTTCCCGGTGAGGAATTTTTTCACCCTTTTCAGTAATAACCATTCCTTCACGTTTCTCATCAACCGTATACTGAAGATGTTCCAGTAATTCTTTTTCTGCAATCCCAGGAGGACGATCTTCTTTACCGTCATTCTCATTTGATACAACGGTAAAACCTTCATTGCCGAGTAGTTCATCGATAGTTTTAAGCTGCTGATTCATGAATTTTCGTCCTTACTTTTATTAAAGCATGGGGAGTGCAATCTTAAAGGTTGTACCCTGTCCCGGTGTTGATTTAATGGCAATAGTGCCCCCAAGATTTTCTATTACATGTGAAGCAATCATGAGACCCAGTCCCGTTGCATTTTCACCCTTGGTACTGAAAAAGGGCTGAAAGATTTCACGCATTTTATTTTCAGGAATACCAACTCCCGTATCGGCAATTGTTATTACGACATATTTACCCTCAATGGTTTCGACAGCCTTTACACCAATGCTTATGGTTCCCTTATCGGGCATTGACTCTTCGGCATTTTCAATCATGGCAAAAAGCACCTGCTTTAACTGACTCTGACTTGCTTTAACCGTGGGATTCTCTTCGGAAAGATTCAGCTCTACAGTAAATCCATTTTCTTCAAGACGGTGAACAAGAACATCAAGGGGATGAGTCTGAAGCACTTTGTTTATTTCGCAGATGTCTTTTTCCCCTTCTTCGGGACCGGAAAGGGCGAGAAGCTGCTCTGAAACATTCCTGATCCGGTGAAGCTGATCCTTCATTGAGTCGAGATACTCGACAGATGGACTGTTCTTGTCGAGATTATTGAGAACAAAGTTCCAGTCCATATACATTTTATCTATCGGTGTCCTCAACTGAAGGGCAATTCCCTGGGAAAGGCGGCCGATAGATGTAAGAGATTCGGCGCGCATGGCCCGTCGTTCAATTTTATGCTGTTCTGTTTTATCCTCTACCATGACAATGACTCTTTTGACACTGCCCTGTTCATCAAGCAGAGGATCCATAAATACATCCAGTATAAGCTCGCGGTCTCCCGCAATGGGGACATAGGGAGTATTATCCATTCTTACGGTTTTTCTTTCTCTGAGACACTTTTCAAAAAGACCGGCAAAGCCTGCCCGGACAAAGCCCTCGTATTCAAGAAGATTTATTCCAATGCGGGATTCTCCCCCATGGCCCATAATATTTTTCAAGGCGGGATTTTCAGAAAGCATTATTCCAAGAGGGTCCATCATGAAAATACCGAGAGGCGCGTTGTAGATAATATCTTCACTCAGGGCGCGGAGTCCCTTCAATTCTTCCTGCTTTGAGACCAGTTCTTTTATTTTTTCTTCCAGAGACTGGGTATTGGCCTTCAATTTTTTCCTGATGAGATGGCGCTCAGTATTGTTCTTCATAATACCGAGAAGCCCGTCAATGTCGCCCTTATCGTCACGAATAGGGCTGAAGCTTGCTATGAAATAAATAGGATTTCCCTGCTCATCATAGCTTTTCATCAGCTCATTCTCGATAACCTTACCCTTATTCATCACATCGCTAAAGACAACAATGGCGCGTTCCCGTTCAATATCCGGGATATTATCCATATAATGTCCCTGCACCGGCTTATCTCCCATCGATGGATAGAAGGACTTCCAGGCTGAATTCATATAGACAATATTACCATCTTTATCAAGAAGAAATATAATATCTGAAGTCGCCTCCAGTAATCCGCGATAATCAATCCGCAAAGGAGGAAGGTCATCATCTTCTATTTTATACTTTTCCTGTAGATTAGTGATAATCCGGATCAGTTCATCCTTTGACCGTTCTTCAAGTTTTTTCCCGGGCATAAAACCTCTTTTATGGGCTTTTATTTATCAGTAGACTATACTGAATCGTCCTTTTTTCCTTCCTTTACAAGAGAAAAATAGAACCAGATTTCGACCAGAACTGAAGCAAAGACTGCAAATACAAATGCCCCGGCGAAATACATTCTATCGAAAGGTATCAGCCGGTAACCGCCAAAGGTTACAAGGAACAATACCAGCAGTTTGAGAAGAAACCCCCAGAAGGTAACCTTCAGCATCACCATGGGATTAGATGCTATTCCCTTTTTAACCTGCCATACCCAGAAAAAAGAAAAAAGAATACCGAGAACAGTCCCGGTAACCCAGCCCTGAAAAGGGGCACCACCTGTAGTGACAAACAAATAAACAGAAACTGCTATGGTAATAACAGCCGGAATACACATCATGAAAACCGCTTTTTTTAGTTTTACTTCCATACCACCCATTAATTGTACGTTTAGTTTTTTTTGTTACATTCAAGTGACATGATACCGCACAAATAGATGCATGTCAAGCTAAATGAAAGTGTCTACTCCGGGCATCTCCACTTTTACGACTTCACATAACGTGCAAAAAATAATTCAAATTCAAGCTAAAAACTTTTTCTTTTCTTTCGGGCAGTCCCTGAGAATCATAAAAAAGGCCCCTGCTTTCACGGAGGCCTTTCAGAATATCAAAAAATGCTGTTTTACAGTTGAGCCATAAGATTCTCACTGACTTCCTTGACACCAGGAGTGCCGTCAACTTCAATCATTTTAAAGCTGCCTGATTTAGCGGCATCTTTAAAAAAGTTTACTGCAGCAAGGGTTCCGGTAGCGTCATCATAATAGATATCATGACGTTTGCCGATAGCTACTTCATCCTGGTCATCTGACCGCGCGGTCAAAGCACCGCCGCAGACACGGCATACAAAATCATCACCCTTTGCTTCAGGTTTGATTGCATCGATAAAAATATTATTAGGATGATTGTTATCAGTGGCGCAGAGACGGCGTCCCATAATTCTGTTTTTTGCAATTTCACGATCAAGAAGAATCTCAACCACTGCCCCAAGCGGCATATTTTCTTTTTCCAGGGCTTCTTTTAACGCTTTTGCCTGCTCAAGATTTCTGGGAAACCCATCGAGAAGCCAGCCGCCCCTGCAGTCATCCTGCTTCAGACGATCAAGAATCATGGGAATAGTGATATCATCGGGAACCAGCTCTCCCTTGTCAATAAATTCCTTGGCTTTTTTCCCAAGATCTGTTCCGCCCTTGATGTTTTCCCGAAAGATAACACCGGATTCGATATGGGCGACATTAAATTTCTTTTGTACAACGGCCCCCTGAGTCCCTTTTCCGCTGCCGTTGGGTCCAAATATTAAAACATTCATGCTTTTACCCCTTTACATCTAGTTATGTATTTACAACCAGCAGTTATTACTGATTAATAACAACATTTATCACGGTTTTTATTCTGTAAAGAAACTTTTATGCCCCCTGTGCAGGGGTATTCTGCATCGGCATTACCATTGACAAAAAGCCAGCCCTCTGGCAGAATTTACCCATGAAAAAAGGATTCCTGATTCTGGCCCTCTGCATTGCCGCCATGCTGTTCTATATCTACTTCCCGGTTATGCAGATACCCGAGCCCTTCGATGAGCCGCTCATTACCTTCAGGTTTGATGATGCCTTTGCCAGCCAGAAGCCCGCCGTTACGCTCCTTGAAGAAAAA
>CAZPEK010000199.1:5157-6875 GCA_964585555.1 uncultured Leptospirales bacterium
TCTTTTTACCCCATCGGCGCCTCTACGGGAACCCCGGGCTATATGACCGCTGCCGACCTGAGAACCCTTGAAAAAAAAGGTCACGAAATCGGTTACCACAGCGGCACCCATCAGAATCTTCTGCTCACCCTCTCACAAGGACACCGCCGGGAAATACTCCCCGACACCTTCGCCTCAGAAAAGGGCCTGCAGCCTCCGCGTACCTTTGCCTTCCCCTACGGCGCCTGGAATCCCCTGTATATCAACCAGGTCCGGGAGATCTACCGTGGCGCCTGCGTCTACCCGATTCTCAGGGCGGGAACCCTGAACGGAAAAAACAGAAACCCCTGGCTCCTTGACTGTATTGAAATTTCAGATCACCCTCAGTTTAAGAAACTTCTCACAAAAGCGATTGAGGGAAGGTTATGGCTCATAGCCTGTTTTCATCGCATTGAAGAGACTCCCGGCCCCTGGTCGATTTCTCTCGAAGAGTTTAAAAAAATCGCCCGCCATGCATCTTCCGAGATTCAAAAAGGAAGGATACGGCTGGTAACGGTTTCAGAAGGAGTGGAAAAGCTGGGAAAACAGTATTGATAAAAAGCACCGGTCATCCAGGGCTTTATAAAATCAATCGATTAACTAACCAATTAATTTTATTGACATTTTTACAATTACGACCATTCCTTAAACAGGTGCCGGCAACCGGCAGGATCACGCTATTTTATTATTATATTTTTTCAGGAAGAGAATCTGCAAACATCTATTAGCAAAAAGGAGATATCCGTGGAAAATCAATCATCCATTGAACGAATCATGACAGGAAAAACCTGGGACGAGTATTGTGATACCCTCAAGGAAGCGGGAAAAATTATAATTCGCGACACCTCCCCCGATGACCCACTCACCAGGGCCGAAGGCTTCAGGTATCTCTCAAGAATTATCAGGGCCACTACCGAAGCCTTTGTTGAACATAATGACCCCCTGGCTCCCGTTCTCTTCAGACCCATCCATGAAACAGCAAAAATGGGGGCTGACAATCCTGATAATTATTATCAGTATGCTACTATCAGCGGCAGCCATCAATACAGGATTCGCGGGAAAAGAAACACGATCAATTACCTGGCACTGGGGACATACCAGGGTAATTACGCCACTCCCGGTGGAGGAGCAAAGACGGGCTACCTGGAGAACTCAGAAATTCCCGCCGATGCCAACGGCATGATCGATGTCTACATCAGCACAAAAAGACCAAAGGGAAAAACATGGCTCCCCATGACCATCGAAACTTCCTCACTGATTGTCAGGCAAACCTTTGCCGACAGGAATAACGAAAAACCGGCAGATCTGGTGATCGAACGTATCGGTGGTGACGGCAGGCCTACACCGGTGACTCCTGAAGCAATCGATGAAGGCCTGACCATTGCGAGCAAGCTTATGTTCGGCGCAGCCTCTCTTTTTACCGGCTGGGCTGATGGATTTAAAAATCACACCAACAGGCTTCCCCTTTTTGACCCCGCGGTATCCCTTGCAGCCCATGGCGACCCCAACATCACCTATTATCACAGCTACTGGAAACTGGCAGAAGATGAAGCCCTCGTCATTGATGTTACTCCCCCTGCATGCGCCTTCTGGAACTTCCAGCTTAACAATTACTGGATGGAATCCCTTGACTACCGATACTATCCGGTATGGATCAACAGCGCCACAGCGAAACTTGATAAAACAGGAACTGTTCGAGT
>CAZPEK010000199.1:6885-7221 GCA_964585555.1 uncultured Leptospirales bacterium
GATCCAGGTACGGCCAACTGGATTTCTACTGTGGGTCATACAGAAGGAACAATGCTCTGGCGTTGGTTTGAAGCTGAAGAAAAACCTGAACCCGGGGCACAGGTTGTCAAACTGGCTGATATAAAGGTATAATACCATGAAAGCAACTTCCCTTGCCTATGACAGGCCCTGCCGGCCTCTCCCGGTACGAATACTCAATGCTGCCGGGAGTCTTTTGGGAGCCGCAGGCTTAAAAGCGGATCTTTCCGCTAACGGCCTGATGAAGAGTGCTGAAAAACGGACAGGCCTGACGGACTACGGGAACTCTCCTGTCGCCCAGAGACTCACCATCCTCTC